>CAKZOF010000821.1 GCA_937135995.1 uncultured Pyrinomonas sp. | reverse complement strand
CCATCGCTTCATTGGATGGCATGTTCGAGCGGACCATCACTTCATTCACGCTCTCGAAATCATACGCAATGACCGGCTGGCGCGTCGGCTATGCGGTGGCGACTGAGCCTTGGATGACTGGCTTGCGCAAGACCACGCTCTATTCGACCAATGGCGTTTCGACCCCTTCGCAGTGGGCCGCGGTTGCGGCGCTCGCGACGCCGGTCTCATTCTTCGACGAGATCCGCGCCGAATACCGCCGGCGCCGTGATCTTCTCGTCGCCGGATTGAACGAACTCGGTTTCCATTGCGAAGCTCCTGCGGGAGCCTTCTACGCTTTTCCAGACGTCTCGCGCCTTGGCCTGGACAGCCGCGCGGCAGCCGATCACCTGTTGGAGAGAGCGCAAGTGGCGACCGTGCCGGGCGTCGTCTTCGGCGAGCACGGCGAAGGTCATTTGCGTTTTTCGTTCTCGACCTCGATCGAGACGATCGAACAAGGACTCGATTCGCTACGCCGCAATCTTTAGCGCTCAGCCTTTCGTCAGACGAGCGGAGACCTCATCGCAACTTCCCTGCACGAGACCTTCGCGAGCCGAAGAGGTTAATCGTTCCCTCTTTCAAGCAGCATGAACTCTTCTGACTGAATCGCGATGCACTTTTCCCGAGGTTGCCGCATCGCCGCTTGCCTTTCAAGCAGCGCGAACTCTTCTGACTGAATCGCGGCCAGATCGTTTCCCATTGTACCCGCGCAACCGCTCGACATCGCGAAGCGGCGGGAGCCCGAAGAGCTTCTTGTACTCGCGATTGAAGTGTGAAGGATCGTTGTAGCCGACCCTGAAACCGGCGCTTGCCGCGTCCAGACCTTCATGAAGCATGAGTCGGCGAGCCTCTTGAAGCCGTATCCGCTTCTGAAATTGCAAGGGGCTCATGGCGGTGACGGCTTTGAAGTGATGATGGAGACCAGACACGCTCATCCCGACCTCGCGTGCGATCTCATCAATGCGAAGCGGCTGATCGAAATTTCGCCTCAGCAGTTCGATGGCCCGAGCTATGGGCGAAGTGTAGCCGCGCAAGATGGCGATGTGGCGAAGCCTATCGCCCTGCTTTCCCCTCAAGAGCCGATAGATGATCTCCCGCTTGATCAGCGGCGCGATGAAAGAGGCTTCTTCTGGGTGGTCCAGCAATCTGACGAGCCGCACTACGGCATCAAGCAGACCCGCATCCAGCGGACTGACATCAAACGCTTTTGCATCCACAGGCGATGAGGAGACGGCATGGCCCGATTCGATCATGACTGACCCGACGAGCGACGGATCCAGTCTCAGCACGAGGCTCAAATAAGGCCGCTCCTTGGACGCCTCGACGATCCTGCTGACGATGGGCAGTTCGACCGTGCCGAGGCAGTAATGATAAGGATCGTACCGGTAGCGCTCCGTGCCCAAATAGACCTCTTTGCTGCCTTGCGCGATCACGCAAAAGGTTGGATCGGACACGCCCGGAAGAGGTTCGGTGGGTGAAGAGGCGCGATAGAGACGCAGTCCGGCTAATGGTTCGATCAATCCATCTTCGGGGACGGCCCGCGCGATGCGTTCCAACAACTCTTCTCGATATGACTTCATCCGCTGCGTTTCGCGATTCGGCAATTGAATGGCCTTTGTGCCCATAGGCGAACTCATCTTTGGCGTCGCGCGCCTCGAAAATCTGCAGAATAGTTCAATTACTTTGGACGATCATTCTATCACCTTCTGCTGCCTCCCCGATATATTGAACGGCGACTGACGGAAAGGAGGAGAAGGGATGCGGAAACGCAGACTCGGTAGAAGCGATCTGGAAGTTTCGGCCATCGGACTCGGCTGCATGGGAATGAGTTATGGGTATGGTCCACCTATGGACAAGCAAGAGGCGATCTCGCTCATCCGAACCGCCGTCGAACGCGGCGTCACTTTCTTCGATACGGCTGAAGTCTACGGTCCTTTCACCAACGAGGAGCTTGTCGGCGAAGCCCTCGCTCCGTTCCGCGATCAAGTCGTGATCGCCACCAAATTCGGATTCGACATCAGCCCGAACTCCGATCCCCGCGGCATGCGAGGTAGACCGGCATTGAACAGTCGGCCAGAGCACATCAGGCAGGCCGTCGAAGGCTCGCTCAAACGGCTCAAGGTCGAAACCATTGATCTGCTCTATCAGCATCGGGTTGATCCGAACGTGCCTATAGAAGATGTGGCGGGGACGGTGAAGGAGTTAATCCAAGAGGGGAAGGTCAAGCACTTCGGCCTTTCGGAAGCGGGCGCGCAGACGATCCGCCGCGCGCACGCCGTCTGTCCAGTCACCGCTATTCAGAGCGAGTACTCGTTATGGTGGCGGCGTCCGGAGCAGGAACTCTTCTCAACGCTTGAAGAACTCGGCATCGGCTTTGTGGCCTTCAGCCCGCTAGGCAAGGGCTTTTTGACGGGCAAGATTGACGAGAACACGCAACTCGACAAGAACGATTTCCGCAGCACCATTCCGCGCTTCAGCCCGGAGAACCGGAAAGCGAACCGCGCTCTGGTTGAGCTGATCGGCAAAGTCGCCGAGCGAAAGGGGGCGACTCCAGCGCAGATCGCGCTCGCCTGGGTGCTCGCGCAGAAGCCTTGGATCGTGCCGATTCCGGGGACGACGAAGCTCCATCGCCTCGAAGAGAACTTGGGAGCTGCCCAGGTGGAACTTACGGCGGACGATCTGCGCGAAATCGAAGAGGCCGCGTCGAAGATTCAGATACAAGGCGCTCGCTACCCGGAAGAGCTGGAGCGAATGACCTATCTCTGAGCGATGCGCGACGCGATAAGGGGAGAGGCCATATGGCGGAGCTGTCCGAATGGGCCGATTTCTATGTGATCGTCGGATCGGCGACGGGCGCTTTGATCGGGTTACAGTTCGTCGTCATGACGTTGATCGCCAACAGAGCGGACTACGTGCCGCCGGAAGCCGGAGCCGCTTTCACGACGCCGAGCGTCGTCCATTTCGCCGTCGCGCTTCTGCTCTCGGCGGTGGCGAGCGCGCCATGGCATGGGAGAAAAGCGCTAACAATCTGCTGGGGCGTGATCGGTTTCAGCGGGCTCATCTACACCATCATCGTGGCTCGGCGCATGAGAGTCCAAAAAGTCTACCGGCCCGTCTGCGAAGATTGGCTTTTTCATGCCCTGCTCCCATTTGCAGCCTATGCGCTGCTCGTCGGAGCGGCGGTCGCCACCCGCTTCATTTTGCGCTCGGCTTTGTTTGCCGTCGGCTTGAGCGCGTTGCTGCTGCTCTTCATCGGCATTCACAACGCTTGGGATACGGTGACGTATCACGTCTTCGAGAAGCGGCAAAAAAGACCCTAAAGGGGCATTACGCGAAGAGGCTCTTCAGCGATGCGGTGGACCGGCATCAGGGCTGAAGTTTTTGCGAGGCGCCATTCGAGAGGATGAGCGCGCTTCGCGCTCTGAGATCGTTCGATTGAAACTCGAAGAAGCGATCGGCAAGAGTGGAGGGGGTAAAGCATGGAGATCAGAAGAGCTGATTCACGACCTTCCAGCAAAGGGCCGGATGAATACTTTACCGGTTCGGTGCGCATAGATCCGTTGATCGAAGCGCCCGATCCGGCGCGCGTGCGCGCTTCCAGCGTCACGTTCGAGCCGGGCGCTCGAACCGCCTGGCACACCCATCCGCTGGGCCAGACATTGATCGTCACGGCGGGCCGCGGATGGGTGCAAGAGTGGGGCGGCCCCAAGAAGGAGATCGGGCCGGGAGATGTGGTTTGGATTCCGCCCGGCGTCAAGCACTGGCACGGCGCCACTTCGACCACTCAGATGACGCACATCGCCATTCAAGAAGCCTTCGAGGGCAAAGCGGTTGAGTGGCTGGAGAAGGTGAGCGATGAGGAATACGACGCATAGCGGGGCTGGGCGATCTTCGCCGTCTTAGCGATGCGCGCGTTGGGAAAGCTTCTCGATCCAGAGATCGGCGAGTTCTCCAGACGCCGACGCTCGCTGTAATGACTGATCGCGTGCGGAGAGTCGTCGCAGGCGTTTGCTCGCTTCTCGCCCGCTGGCATCGGTAGAAACCATTTCGCGACCACCTCGGGAGAAGCGGGCGCGAAGCGATCATGCGCGGAGCTTATGGCCGGCGCCGATCAAGCAGTCCTGTGAGAGTTTAGACGGAGCCATTCAGCGATCATCAGATCAGATTTTCAAGGAATCATAGGAGGACGGAGTCATGTACAAAGCCAAAGCTTATGCCGCTGCCGGTGCGACGTCGTCGCTCGCTCCGACGACGATCGCGCGACGCAGCTTGACATCACACGATGTGCAAATAGAGATCCTTTTCTGCGGCATCTGTCATTCCGACGTGCACGCGGTTCGCAACGAATGGACCGAGTTCCTACCGACCACCTATCCGATCGTCCCAGGCCATGAAATCATCGGGCGCGTCGTCGAGACGGGTTCAGCCGTCACGAAGTTCAAGCCCGGCGATCTGGTCGGCGTCGGTTGTATGGTTGACTCGGATGGCACTTGCCCCGAATGCCAGGCCGGCTTCGAGCAGTTCTGTCCGAACGTCGTGCTCACCTACAACTCGCCGGATAAGCATCTCGGCGGCGTCACCTACGGCGGTTATTCGGAAAGCATCGTGGTTGATGAGCGCTTCGTATTGCGCGTCCCTTCCCATCTCGATCCAGCGGGAGCCGCGCCGTTGCTCTGTGCGGGGATCACGACCTATTCGCCGCTACGTCGCTGGGGCGTCGGTCCGGGCCACAGAGTGGGCGTCGTCGGCTTGGGCGGACTGGGCCACATGGGAGTGAAGTTCGCCAAAGCTTTCGGCGCGCACGTCGCGGTCTTTACGACCTCGCCTCACAAGAGAGAGGATGCGCTACGGCTCGGCGCCGATGAAGTCGTCATCTCGCGCGACGCCGAAGAGATGCAGAAACGCGCCGGAAGCTTCGATTTCATCCTCGATACCGTTTCAGCCGATCATGACATCAGCGCCTATCTCAATCTCTTGCGGCGCGATGGTCAACTGACGATCGTCGGCGCGCCGCCGAAAAGGCTCGAAGTTCCGGCCTTCTCTCTGATCATGGGGCGACGCAATCTTTCCGGTTCAATGATCGGCGGAATTCGCGAGACGCAGGAGATGCTCGACTTTTGCGGCGAGCATGGGATCACCGCTGACGTTGAAGTGATCCCGATTCAGAAGGTCAACGAAGCTTACGACCGATTGCTCAAGTCCGATGTGAAGTATCGCTTCGCGATCGACATGTCTTCGTTGAAGGCCGAAGAGGCGAAGGGTCTCCTAAGCAAAGGCGGAGAGCGAATATGAACGACAAGAACGAACATCCCAGCGTTAACGATGGCGATCTTGAGTCGCTCAGTGCGGACGAAGAGAAGCTGCTCGACGAACTCGGGCTATTCGGCGCTGCGCGACGCCAGTTTCTGGGGCAAACTCTTGCCAGCGGACTCGGCATTTTCGCGCTTCAGTTGCTGGCGAAAGAAAAAGCTCTGGCGGCGATGACCTCTCCCGACGCCGTGCTGGCGCAGAACGCGGCGTCGGGAGACGCCATTCAAGTGACCATGAGGATCAACGGCTCGACGCAGATTTTGACGGTTGATCCGCGCACGGTTCTGCTCGATGCTCTGCGCGAACGGCTGGGACTCACGGGCACCAAGAAGGGGTGCGATCAAGGGCAATGTGGTGCTTGCACGGTGATCGTTGATGGACGGCGCGTGCTTTCATGTTTGACGCTCTTAGCCAGTTGCGAAGGCAAAGAGGTGACGACCATCGAAGGATTGGCCAATGGCGCCGGACTTCACCCGATGCAAGCGGCCTTCATCAAGCACGACGCTTTCCAGTGTGGCTACTGCACGCCGGGGCAGATCTGTTCGGCGGTCGCGCTGCTACGGGAAG
>CAKZOF010000820.1 GCA_937135995.1 uncultured Pyrinomonas sp. | reverse complement strand
GCCTTCTTCTTGCAAGGCGCGCATCGCGGATTCGATCGAACCGTGTGCGGTCAGAATGATGACGACGATGTCGGGGTGGTGCGTGCGAATCTGCCGCAACAACGCAAAACCATCCAGTCGGGGAGTGGAAAGGTCTGCGATGACAACCAGCGGATGAACCTCGGCGAGCCGACGCAGCGCCGCCAGACCATCTCTTTCGGCGACCGCGTCGTAGCCCCACGAAGCGAGATGGTCGCACAAGTCGGCGACGAAATCCAAGTCCCCATCGGCGATCAAGATGCGTCCCTTGCCCATGGCTGCTTAAAGTTTAACACAAGGCGCAAGCCGTCCATGCCTTCTCTGACGCGACAGGTGTGCGATGCACGCTGCCCAGTCGGACGCCCAAAACACTGAAACCGTGACTAGAGGCTAGATATCCCATAATTTCGCGCGAAGGGGACTGCCGTCTTTAGGCGGCGAAAGAAGCGCGCGCTTACCCGCTTGGGATTGGATTGCGGTCAAATGTAATGATTACCACCGGCTCGGACCGAGTCGTCGGGACGTAACGTAGACGGTTGCGTCCTGCGTGTCCCGAGACGCCGCCCGCTTTAGCTGGCGGAGTGGGCCTCCTCTCGAGAGTCTGACCGGCGTCGGCGCTCATGCCTCACTTCGGGAGAACGCCGCTCGAAAGCGAGCCGAATCATGATCGTCGGGCGAAATAGTCGGCGATGGCCTGAGCGAGCGCGGCAGTGGTGTACTCAGCCGGTTGAATGTGCGTTTGCAACCCGTATTCTGCTGCGGTACGGGCCGTGATCTCGCCGATGCAGGCGACGGCGACGCCCTCCAGTAGCGGACCGAGATCGGTAGTGTCGAACAATTGGGCGAAATTGACGACGGTGGAAGAACTGGTGAACGTCACGCAATCGACCGATCCGCCGATGAGCAGAGCTTCGATGCGCGCTCGGTCCGTCGTCTGCGGCCGCACGGTGCGGTAAGCGGGAACCACATCGACGCGCGCGCCCGCCTCTTCCAGCGCTTTCGGCAGGTAATCGCGCGCTACGGCTGCGCGCGGAATGAGAAAGACGAGCCCACGCAGGTGGTCGCGACCGCCGACGTAAGCTTCAAGCGCGGCGAAGACGCCTTCGGCCGTGAACTTCTCCGGCACAAGATCAACGTGCAGCCGGTGCTCGATCAACCTTTTGGCCGTCGCTTCGCCGATCGCACAGATGCGCACCTCGTCCAATTCGCTCGCCTCATGGCCGAGCGTCGCTAAGCGTTCGAGGAAGCTTTGAACGCCGTTTGCGCTGGTGAAGATCAGCCAATCGTAGCCGTAAAGATTCTCGATCGCTTCGTCGAGCAGATCATAGCTTTCCGGCGGCACGATTTCGATCACCGGACAATGGATGACGCGCGCGCCGCGGCGTTCGAGTTCGGCGACGAACTCTCGGGCTTGCGTTTCGGCCCGCGTGACGATGATGGTACGCCCCGCCAGCGGGCGCGCCGCTTCGCTCGATCCGACCTCGTCGCACTGGTCGGTTTGAAACCCTTCATTCTGTTTCATGGTCCGCCGCGAACATCTTCGCAGATTTAGTCCGCCCGTCGCAACGCTGATCGCGTTCCGCTTTCCGCACAGAACTTCCGTCGAACGGCGGCGAAACTTTCGCTGAATGGTTGACGCCGCGAGTCCTCTCGCGGTAGGGATGCTAAGCGCGCAGCAGTTCGTGTCCGCCCGCTTGCAGCACAAGATCGGCGAGCTGCGCGCCCACTACTTCCGGATCCGCATCTTCGACGTCGAGTCGTTGGCGTACAATGCGTTCGCCGTCGGCGGACGCGATTAGCCCCTCGATGCACAGGCGTTTGCCGTCGCAGCGCGCATGGGCGGCGATGGGCAGTTGGCAACCGCCGCCGAGCGCGCGCAGAAAGGCGCGCTCGGCCGTGGTGGCGCGGCGCGTCGGCGCGTGGTCGAGCGGCGCAACGAGCGCGATGAGGTCGGCATCCTCCGCACGCGCTTCGATGGCTAGAGCCCCTTGGCCGACGGCTGGCAGCATTTCGGATGTTTCGAGCAACGCGCTGATGCGGTGCGCAAGCTCCAAGCGGCGCAGACCCGCGGCGGCCAAGATGATGGCATCGTACAGTCCTTGGTCTAGCTTGCGCAGGCGCGTATCGACGTTGCCGCGCAACTCAAGCACGCGCAGGTCGGGCCGCGCGTTCTTCAACTGAGTTGCGCGTCGCGGGCTGGACGTGCCGACCACCGCGCCCCGGGCGAGCGTCTCGAAGGTGACGAAAGGAGCGTTGGTCGGAAGCACCAGCGCGTCGCGCGCCTCTTCGCGCTCCGGCGTGGCGGCGATGACCAGTCCGCGCTGGCACGTGGTCGGAAGATCCTTGAGCGAGTGGACGGCCAGATCGATGCGGCCGTCGAGCAGGGCCTCTTCGATTTCCTTCGTGAACAGGCCCTTCGAGCCGACGCGCGCCAGCGGGACGTCGGTGATGCGGTCTCCGGTGGTGCGGATGATCTCGATCGAGGTCTCCACGCCCAGTTCCGCCAGCCGGGCGGCGATGCGGCGCGCCTGCCAGAGCGCCAGCTGCGAGCCGCGGCTTCCGATGCGCAGCGTCATCGCTCCTCCAGCCGGAACATGC
>CAKZOF010000819.1 GCA_937135995.1 uncultured Pyrinomonas sp. | reverse complement strand
CTACGGCTCGACGAAACAGGAAATTCCGCTGGAGACGGCGGAAACCTCCGCCTAGGCGCGCGCGCGACAGACGGAGGAGGTTCATGCTTTTCCCACCTGAGACTTTGAAGGGGAGACGTGTTCTATGAATGTGGACTTTGTTCATTGCTGCAAGCTCTGGCGCGAGGGGATTCTCCTTGCGTTCTGCTTTTTGGCGTTGGTCGTTGCGGCGAACGCGCAAGCGCAATCGAACGCGGCGGATCTAGGCGGCTTCATCCGCGATCCGCAAGGCGCAGTCATCGCCGGGGCGACCGTCACGGCACGCAACCCGGCTATCAATCTGGTCCGCTCGACGACGAGCAATTCCGAAGGCTACTACCAGTTGCTCAACCTTCCGCCCGGCGAGTACGAGGTGACCGTGGAAGCGCCGAACTTCAAACGCGCCGTGCTCCCGAACGTCCGCCTGACGGTGGGCCAGCGCGCCGACCTCGACGTGACGCTCGAGGTCGGGCAGATCGGCGAGACGGTGACCGTGTCGAGCGCGGCAACCGAACTGATTGAAACTTCGCGCACGGCGGTTGCTAACACCATCGAACAGCAGCGCATCGACAATCTGCCGATCAACGAGCGAAGCTACCTCAACTTCGCGCTGACGCTCTCGAACGTGACGCGCGACAACACGCGCCCGATCGGTCCAGCGCCCACTTCCGGATTGAACATCGGCGGCCAACGCGGGCGGTCGAATCTCGTCCAGGTCGATGGCGCGGACAACACCGACAATTCGATCAACGCCGCGCGCTCCACCGTCAGCCAAGAGGCGGTGCAAGAGTTTCAGGTGGTTACTAACTCCTTCATGCCGGAATTCGGGCGCTCCGCTGGCGGCGTGATCAACGTCGTCACCAAATCCGGAACCAACGAACTGCGCGGCAATCTGTTCGGCTTCATCCGCCACAAGACGATTCAGGCGCGCAATCCATTCGCCCCGATCATCGACAACGATCCGGATAAAAAGCCGCCCTTTACGCGCGCGCAATACGGCGCGACGCTCGGCGGCCCGCTCGCCAAAGATCGAACGTTCTTCTTCTTCTCTTTTGAACAACGGCGGCGACAAGAATCCGGCTTTTTCACGAGCGACGTCGCGCAAGGGCTGACCGCGAGCGTGACGATCGGCGCGCCTTTTCTGCCCTTCACGCAAACGTTCAACTTCTTGACGTCGGCGCAAGCCGCCTACGTGCAAGGGCTGTTGCAGGCGGCGCAGGCGGCTGCCGCTGGCGGCAACGCCGCTTTGAGCGCGCAGCTCGCGCAAGCTGCCATTCAATATGCGGCGCTCGCTTCGAGCGGCGGGAATACGGCTTTGACCGGCACGAACCCGTTACGTAGTCCGGGCGGCGCGATCCCCGCCGGGCAGGTGATCGGCCCGCGCTTCTTCCTGTCGGGCGCGCCCGTGCCGGCCGGCACGCTCAACGCACAGGGGCAGCCGATCGCTTTCCGTCCTTTGCTGCTGTTGCAGCGCATCTTTCCGATCTCGGAAGCGACGACCTTCTCCTCTTTCAGACTGGACCATCGAATTACATCGAACAACCTCTTGACACTGCGTTTCGGTTACAATCCGAGCGACATCACCGGCATTCAAGTCGAATCGCAGAACCAAGCGCTGGGCCAGAACGATGTTTCGCGCACCGGCATCCAGCAGATCCGCGATTCGACGTTCGTCGCCACGCTCGCTTCGACGCTTTCGAGCCGCGTCGTCAACGAAGCCCGCTTCCAGTTTGCGCAGCGGCGCGCCGTCTTCCGCTCGCAAAACGGCGATGCCGTGGCGTTCAATATCACGGGCACGGCTTTCATCGGGCGTGAGCTGTTTTCGCCCGTCGTGCGCACGGAGAACCGTTACCAGTACACGGACAACCTGAACATCGTCGCCGGCACCCACACTTTGAAGTTCGGCGCCGACGTCAACTTCATCCGCATCCCGGAAGCGATCTTCGAGCTGAACTTCGCCGGATTGTTCAACTTCGGTGGATTGCCAGCGGCCACGCTCGCAGCTTTTCCGACCATCGGCAACCTTGCGCCGCCGGACTTCACGCCCGTGCAGCAGTACGGCTTGGGGGTTCCGAACAACTTCATCCAAGGCTTCGGCAATCCCGTCAGTCGTTTGTCGAATAAACCGCTCGCTTTCTTCGGACAGGATTCGTGGAAGATCGGGCGTCGCGTCACGCTCAATTACGGCGTGCGCTACGATGTGGAGTTGACCGAACAGGTCGCGCCCGTCGGATTCACAGATCCGCTCACTGGCATCCGGCTCTCCGCCGATGACGTGCGCGCGGCGCAAGACG
>CAKZOF010000818.1 GCA_937135995.1 uncultured Pyrinomonas sp. | reverse complement strand
ACGAGTCGTCGCTGCTGCTTTTTGCTTTTGCTGTTGCTGATAATGCAAACGGCCACCGTCGGCGCACCGTCGATCAACCCCGAGTTGCTCGAGCGGCGTTGGAGCGCGTGGTGGATCGCGCCGCCCGATGCCGCACCCGCCGACTACGGCGTTTATCATTTCCGGCGCGTCTTCGATCTGGCGAACGTGCCTTCGTCCTTCATTGTGCATGTCACGGCAGACAACCGCTATCAACTCTACGTCAACGGCACGCGCGTCGCTTCGGGGCCGGCGCGCGGCGACCTTTTCCACTGGCGTTATGAAACGGTCGATCTTGCGCCGCAGCTTCGGCCCGGCAAAAACGTCATCGCGGCGGTGGTCTGGAACTTCGGGTCGCTTGCGCCCGAGGCGCAGATCAGCCGCAGAACGGGTTTTCTGTTACAGGGCGACACGAGCGCCGAGCGCATCGTCGACACCAATCGGGCGTGGAAATGCGCGCGCAATCGCGCTTATCGGCCGTTGCCCGTGTCGTACGAAGAGGTGCATGGCTACTACGTCGTCGGGCCGGGAGAAGAGGTCTCTGCTGCGCTCTACCCTTGGGGCTGGGAGCAGATCGATTTCGACGATTCCGCTTGGTCGAACGCAGCGGAGTTGGAGCGCGGATTGCCGCGCGCGGCGTGGGACAATCGCACGCGCACGCCCTGGGAGCTAGGCTCCAGTTCATGGTTCCTCGTCCCGCGTTCGATCCCGTTCATGGAAGAACAACCGATTCGTTTCGCGCGCGTGCGGCAAGCGATCGGCGTGCAAGTGCCGGAAGGTTTCCCGCAACGGGGCGTGCCGCTGCGCATCCCGGCGCGATCCGAAGCCCGGCTTCTGCTGGACCAGTCGCAACTGGCGACGGCCTACCCTGAACTCGTAATGAGCGGCGGGCGCGGCGCGACGATCACGCTTCGCTACGCGGAAGCGCTCTGGCTCCCGGGCAAAGACGAAAAGGGGCACCGGGACGAAGTCGAGGGCATGGAGTTTCGCGGCAACCGCGACCGCTTCATCACCGATGGCGGCAAGCACAGACTGTTTCGTCCGCTCTGGTGGCGCACCTACCGCTACGTCGAGCTGAGTGTGGAGACGGCGGACGAACCGCTCGTCATCGAAGATCTGCGTGCCACTCATACCAGCTACCCGTTCGTCCGGCGCGCACATTTCAGCGCGGAAGAGATGCCTGAGTTGAATCGCATCCTAGATGTCGGATGGCACACGGTGCGCCTTTGCGCGCACGAGACCTTCATGGATTGTCCCTACTACGAGCAATTGCAGTATGTCGGCGATACGCGCGTGCAGGCACTGGTTGCGCTCTACATGTCCGGCGACGATCGCTTGGTGCGAAACGCTTTGGAGCTGTTGGATGCTTCGCGCACGCACGAGGGATTGACCATGAGCCGCGCGCCGACGCGCACGCCGCAATACATCCCACCATTTTCACTATGGTGGATCGGCATGGTCCACGATTATTGGATGTACCGCGAAGACGCGGACTTCGTCCGGCGCTTGCTGCCCGGCGTGCGCGCTGTGCTGGAGTTTTTTGCCGCGCGGCAAAAAAGCGACGGAACGCTCGGCAAAGTGCTTTGGTGGAACTTCGTCGATTGGACCAAGCCTTGGGCCGCGGGGACGCCGCCACTGAGTGATGATGGATCGTCAGCCGCGCTCGATCTGCAACTGGTGCTCGCTTACAGGTGGGCCGCCGAGTTGGAAGCTGCTCTCGGCACGCGCGCGCGGGCCGATGAGTACAGGCAAAGGGAAGCGCAACTGCGCGCCAGCGTGCGCGCCATCTACTGGGACGAAAAGCGCGCGCTTTTTGCCGACGATCCGCAGCGGAAGAGTTTCTCGCAACAGACCAACGCGCTGGCGATTCTCG
>CAKZOF010000817.1 GCA_937135995.1 uncultured Pyrinomonas sp. | reverse complement strand
AGATAGTCTCGGGCTAGAGAGCGGTGGCGAGTTCCACCGGAATTCGCTGTGCGTGACCGACCTTCGCTCCCAAGAGCGCACGCCTTTTCACAGCGCGCCGAAGATCATAGGACGAGTCTCGTCGTGTTGTCTAGACTTTCGCGAGAAAACAACGGAAATTTAACATTAGACGAAGACCACGGATTGAAAATTCGGAATGTCGAAGCGCCGTCGACATCGCGGGCAGACGAGCACATCATCGACGCGCACCATGTAGTCGCGCGCGCGCGCAAAGCGTCGGCGGTCCTGTTCGTTCGCGCCTGCCGGCAGCGCGCTCTTCTTGGTCCGCCGCAACCAGCGCACCTCGTATTCGGCGCGCGCGCGGCAGTGCGGGCAGACGTAGATCGCTCGTTTCGTCTCCTGCCGCTCGTTGAAGAAATCCCGTTCGTCCATTTCGCCCTCCAAAACACGCGACCAAGCGTCGCTCGCCAGCTTTGTCGCTTCGCTCCGCGCGAACGCGCTAGGACGCGTTCGGTGCTGAGCCACGCACGCTCTCGGCCGCCGTCTCGTCGGTCTACCCTTGGAGCAGCCGACGCACGGTCGCAAGGAAGCTTTGCGGAGCGATCGGCTTCGGTTCGTATGCATCAGCGCCTTGCGCTAGAGTGAAGGTCGCGTTTCCGGTCCCGTAACCGGTGATGACGAGCACGGGCGTTTGCGCGATGGCCGCCGTGTCGCGCACGCGCCGGATCAAATGAACGCCGTCGGCGGCTGGCATGCTCACGTCCGTCACGATCAGATCGGGCCGCTGTTGCAATGCCAGTTCGTAACCGCGAACGCCGTCTTCGGCGACCAACACTTCGTACCCGTTGCGCTCGAGCGCGAGTCGCACGAGTTCGCGCGCTACGTCGTCGTCTTCGACGACGAGAATTCTCTTCGCTCCCTCAGCTCTCTTCTCGATCATCTTCTCCCGTCCCTTCCGCTCGCTCGCACAACTCGCGCAGGTATCTGAAGCTGTATATTCCGGTTTGATGCCCATCGCTCCAACGGAAACAGAGCGCGTAGCGACCGACGAGTTCCACATCCTGCATGGTCAGATCTTCGGCGATCGTTTCGGCGCGCAAGATGCGTTCGCCGGTCCACTCGTTGACGCACTGCGCGCACGGGCAGAGCCGCCGTAGATCGGCGGCGCGGTAGCGGCAAACGCGCCCATCGGCCCACGTGATGCGCAACTGGGCGGCGCCTTCCTGCACGATCTCACGCGGCTCAATCTGCCGACCGGCGGCCATTCGCGGCTCCCCCCAACTCCCGCAACGCAGCGCGCACGCGCTCGGCCGTCACATCCCAGTGCGAAGCCGACCACACGGCCCGTCCGTCGCGCAGGATGATCACCTGCGGCGATTCGTGTCGCACGCCAGTGCGCTCTTCGATGGCGCGCGCCACGGAGCGGGCGCGTTGCACGACGACCATCGCCACATCTTCTTCCAGCCGCTCCATCTCGCGGCGCGCGCCAGCGCTGATCGGGCACGTCGCGCTGTGCTTGAAGATGATCACGGGCGCGCGCTGCGACGCAGCGATCAGTTCATCGAGTTGCTGCACGTCGTCCAAAGCGATGATGCCCACGAATCGGTTCCCTCCTCGAGTGCTCCCGCGAACGATATTAACGCAGCCGCAGGCAGTGGCGCTAGCCAGCATCCGGACGCGAGAAGACAGAATAAGCGTCAGCTTGAACTTGCACGACGCAAGAAGCCGAAACCGATGCGTCATCTTCGTTGCTACCGAGCGCTGAACCTGCACGAGGCGAGACAACGGAAGTCGAAAGGTTGAGCGCGAACCCGCACGCCGAGCAATAAACGATCTTCGGTCACGTGTTCTCCGCGCCCGCGGCTTGAAGCGGTGGAAGCCTCGACAGTCGGAGGGAAACGCCGATCTGCGGTCCACGTGTTGTCCGCGCCGCGCGCTTTGTGGTACACACTCACTGCAGCGAGCAAGGAGGTGGGCATGGTCGGATCGAAGAGCGTGGAGCGGCGAATCGGCACGAGATACATCGTCCACTTGCCAGTTCGCGTCGAGTGGGACGACGAATCGGCCGGCGGTCACGTGCGCGTCGAAGGCGAGACGCAAAACGTCGGGCCTCGAGGAGCGCTCGTCCATCTGCGCCGGCTGCCACAGGTCGGCAGCCGCGTCCGTTTGGCTGTGCTGGAAGATGACGCGACGCGGTTCGAGGCAGTGGCCGAAGTCCTCCGCCTCGAACGCGATCCGGCGCAACCGCTGGCGGCGCTTCGCCTGCTCGGCGCCGAACGCGAATGGAGCGAAATGGTCTGGGAGTGGGCCGCGCAGTTGGAACAGCAGGCCGCCGATGAAGAGGCTGAATAAGATCGCAGCGCGAGGGATCGCTAGAAGAGAGCCGCGATGAACGACGAGCGCACCGACAGAGCGATGCACAAGCAGGTCAACGAGGCCGAGGTGGGCGACGTCGCGCAAGCGACGGCAGGCGCGGTCGCGGCGGCGACGTGGCCGCAGACGCGCGCCGTGCTCCGTGTCATCTTCATCGTCATCGCCGTGGCCGCCGGACTGTGGTTGCTGTACGAACTCGAAGGGATACTGCTGCTCGTCATTCTCTCGGTCTTCTTCGCCTACCTGGTCGCGCCGCTCGTCGAACTGGTCCGCCGTCCGTTCAAACTTGCCGGCCGCGAACGGACCATGCCGCGCGCCGTTGCCATCGCCATCGTCTATATGCTCATCTTTGGCTCGCTTGGCCTCGCCGTCTACCTTCTGCTACCGCGCATCGGCGATCAAGCGACGCAGTTTGCGCAGCAAGCACCGACCTACCTGATGACGGCGCGCGGGCGCGCTCAGAAGTTGAACGAGCTATACCGCCGATACCAATTGCCCCCGACGGTGCGTGAAGCGGTCAACAACGCCGTCACGCAGGCCATCGAACGCACGGGCGAGTATGTGCGTGAGGGCATCGTCTCCTTGCTCGGT
>CAKZOF010000816.1 GCA_937135995.1 uncultured Pyrinomonas sp. | reverse complement strand
CGCCCTCGCTCTCCCTCACGAGGCCGAGCAATATGTGCTCGGTGCCTATGTAGTTGTGGCCGAGCTGGAGCGCCTCGCGCAACGCGAGCTCGAGAACTTTCTTGGATCTCGGGGGGAACGGCGCCTGGCTGCCGGAGCACGGCCCGCGCGAGGCGGTGGGCGTCCCGGCGGCCGATCCGGTGCGGGTCGTCGCGGCCGAATTGTCGCGCTTCCTTGCCTGCGTGGCGCTGCGCCGAACGCCGGAGGCCGACCTGCACGCCGGCGCCGTGCTGCCCGCGCGCTCGCGGCGATGAGCGCGCTTCTTTGGGGCCGACGGTGCGCGTGCGCATCGTCAGCCGGGAGCGAACGGTGGAGTTGGCGTTGGAAGATTACGTCGCTGGAGTGGTCGCCGCTGAAGCCGGAGCCGAAACGGAAGTTGAGGCGCTGCGCGCGCAAGCTGTGCTTGCCCGTACCTTCGCACTGAAGAACCTCGGAAGACACACCGTCGAGGGTTACGACTTCTGTTCGACGACCCATTGTCAGCGATTCACGCCCGCAAGAAACGTCCGTGCGGCGCAGGCCGCGCAGCAGACGCGCGGCGAAGTCGCACTCGATGCGGACGGGCGTTTGATCGAAGCCTACTACCACGCTTCATGCGGTGGGCACACGGCCGACATACGCACATTGTGGGGCGCCAAGGGGCCGAGCTATCTGCGCGGCGTGCGCGATCCATTCTGTTTGACCATGCCGCGGCGTGAGTGGACCGAACGCATTGCGGTCAGCAGACTCGAAACGGCATTGCTTCTGGACCAGCGGACGCGCGTCGAGCCGCCGCTTCGTTCGCTCTCCGTCGTGCGCCGAGATGCGACGGGGCGCGTCGAGCGACTCGCCATTGAAGGACGAACGCGCCGCATCGTCAGCGGTTGGGATTTTAAGTTAATCATCGGGCGCGCGCTTGGCTGGCAACACATCAAAAGCTCGCGTTTCGACCTTTTCCACGATGGCGCCGAGTTCATCTTTCGCGGCGGCGGCTTCGGTCATGGCCTCGGCCTTTGTCAAGAGGGGGCGCATGTCATGGCCCGGCGCGGCAGCGATCACCGGCAGATCATCGGGTTCTACTTTCCGGGCGCGAAGATCGCCCAAATCTCTGTGGCTTCGCGCCAAGATCTCTTGTGGACCACACCGCCGCATGGCGCTACATCTCTCAGTCGCATCGAACCGTGGTCAACAACGGCGAATAGTCACGCGACGTCGGCGACGGGACGGATCGCAAACGCTTTGACCTCGCAGCGCGGAGCGTGCCCGGGGCGCGTTCTCTCCGCCGAGGGCTTTCGCCTTTGCTACGGACCTCGGACGGACCGTCGGCTCGCCGAGCGAACGCTGCACATCTTGGAAACAGCACGCGCTGAACTCGGCGTGCGCTTGCGCGCGGCCTACATCGCACGGCCGCGCTTCGAGCTGGACGTCTTCCTTCACGACAGCACGGGCGATTTCGTCGGCGCGAGCGGCAAGCCGCCGTGGGCAGCGGCGGCAACCATGGGTCATTATCGCATGGATGTTCAGCCAGTTGCGCTGCTGGAGAGAAGAGGCGTGTTGCGCACCACTTTGCGCCACGAGTACGCGCACGCGGTCATCGATGCGCTCGGCGATGGACGCGCGCCGCTCTTCCTTTCGGAAGGATTGGCGATTCACTTCGCGGGCGAAGCTCCCTCGGTCGTCAAACACTTCGACGCGCGTTTCGATCTTTCGGAAGATGAATTGAACCGGCGTCTTGCGCAACCATCGTCCGATGCGGAGATGCGCCGGTTGTACGCGCTCGCTTACAAGCGCACGCACGCGCTCATCATGTCCCGGGGCGAAGAGACCGTGTGGCGCATGATCGCCGGCTTTCGACGCTGAACGGAAAGAGCGCAGCGCATGGTGCGCCAAAGCGGGCAGGTGTGCGATTGCTCGGTAACATCA
>CAKZOF010000815.1 GCA_937135995.1 uncultured Pyrinomonas sp. | reverse complement strand
GCGCGTGCGAGCCGAGCTACGCGAAGCAGGTGCCAACGATGAACTGCTCGTTGTCGATGCGACGCGCCCGACGACGACCAAAACGCGCATCATCGCACATAGCCAACTCGTCGTGCGCACCGACCGCGAACTGCGCGCGCCGGTTACGGCCGAGATCGAAGAGCAACTGATCGGACTTCTGAAGCGGGCGCTGCGACACGCCGATGCCTTCATCGTCTCCGACTACGAAAAAGGGGCGGTGACGCCGCGCACGTTGAGTCAAGTGCTTCCGCTTGCTCACAACGCAAGCGTTCCGGTGTTGATCGATCCGAAGTTTCGCAACTTCGACTCGTACCGTCCGGCAACGCTCGTCACGCCGAATCACCACGAAGCGTTGCGTTTGACCAACGGCGACGACGATTCGGAAGCGGGCATCGCGCAGGCGGCGCGCGCGATTCAGTCGCGTCTCGGCTGTCGCGCCGTGCTTGTCACGCGCGGCGAGCGCGGCATGATCTTGCTCGAAGAGGAAGCGAATCCGATTTGCGTGCCGACCGTCGCGCGCGAAGTCTACGACGTGACGGGTGCCGGCGACACGGTGATCGCCGCGCTCGGCGCCGGACTTGCCGCCGGAGCATCATTGCTCGAAGCGGCGATGCTGGCTAATCACGCCGCTGGCGTTGTCGTCGGCAAGGTCGGCACAGCGACGGCGTCGCCCGAAGAGATCATCCGTTCGATCGAAACGTCGCGCTGACGAAGAACCCAAGAGCGCGGCCCACACGGTTCGCACAATTCCGCTGCACGATACGGATGGACCAGCAATGATGACCGCTCACCCGATCGCGGCACCGCCTGAGCGCGGCGTAAGACGTTCGATTGCGCTCGCGCTGCTGCTCGCGCTTTTCATCGGCACGGCATCGGCCCAGACGCCGCCGCGCCCGCCGGCGACGACCTCGCCTGCGCCCGCTGCGCCGCAACCGACGGCGCGCCCGCCGCAGCCTTCGGCGCTGCCTTTCGCTCCGACGACGACGCGCACCGTCGAAGAGCTGCGCGCAGCGATCGAGCAGGTCGTCAACCAGCCGGAGCTTGCGCCCGCGCAGTTTGCGGCCAAGATCGTTTCGCTCGACACCGGGCGCACGCTGTTTGAACTCAACGCTGGCAAGCTGATGCAACCGGCTTCCAACATGAAGCTTTACACCGTCGCCGCGGCGCTCGACCGCCTCGGACCGGACTTTCGCTTCATCACTTCCGTTTACGCTCCGGCGCGTCCCGACGCGCAAGGGCGAATGCGCGGCGATCTTGTCATCTACGGGCGCGGCGATCCCTCGTTCGCCGCGCGTTTTTACAACGGCGATTACTACCGCGCCATCGACGAACTGGCCGACAAGATCTTTGCTGCTGGCGTGCGGCGCGTCGAGGGCGATCTGGTCGGCGACGAGAGCTACTTCACCGGCATGCCGTTCGGGTCCGGCTGGGAGGTGGATGACCTGCAGTGGTACTACGGCGCCGAAATCAGCGCGCTGACGGTGAACGACAACTCGCTCGACCTTTCGGTCAAGCCGGGCCCGCACCCCGGTGACGCAGGCGTGATCACCACCAGCCCAACGACTTCGCTTCTGACGATCGTCAATCGAACAACGACTGGTCCCAAGGGCACGCGGCGCGAACTCAGCATCTATCGCCCGCTCGGCGAAAACATGCTCGACGTCCAAGGCACGCTGCCTGCAGACGATCCCGGCTATTCGGCGAGCATTTCGATTTCACGCCCAGCCATGCTGTTCGTCTCGCTGCTTCGCGCGGCGCTCGAAAAACGCGGTGTCGAGATCACCGGCAAAACGCGCGTCGTGGATGCGCGTTCGCCGCGTTCGCTGCCGCCGACCTCGCTCGTCGAGATCGCCAATCGCACGTCACCGCCGCTCAGCATCATCGCCGCGCAAGTGCTCAAGCCCAGCCAGAACCTCTACACCGAGCTGGTCCTGCGCGCGCTTGGCAATGCGACGCGCACCGATCCGAAGCAACAGAGCGAAGAGGCCGGCATCGAAGCCGTCAAACAGTTCTTGCACGCGGCGGGAATCGATGAAACGAGCGTGCAGATCGTTGATGGATCAGGGCTATCGCGCGGCAACCTCGTCACGGCGGAAGCGACGGCGCGGCTTCTCGTTTACATGTCGCGCCACCGACACGCGCAAGTCTTCCGCGATGCGCTTCCCGTGGCGGGCGTGGACGGCACGCTACGCAACAGGATGCGCGGCACGGCAGCAGCAGGCAATGTGCGCGCTAAAACGGGCACGATCAACAACGCCGCTTCATTGTCCGGCTATGTGACCACAGCAGCAGGGGAGAGACTGGTCTTTTCGCTTATCTTAAACAATCTGCCGCGCGAAGCGGACGCGCGCCGTGTCTATCTGGACGCCATCGCCGTGCTGCTGGCGATGTTCGCCGGGCGGTCCTGAAAAGAGAGGCTCGCGGCTTCCGAAGAAGCGCCGGTCTTGTGTCCATCCCGCAAGCACGATTGACGCGGCGTTTGCCGCTTTGTTAACCTCGCTTTCGAGCCAAAGAACCGAACGAAAGGTCGAGGACGATCATGGCAAAAGAGATCTTCATTCTCGGCGGCAAGCGCACGCCGATGTGCGAGTACGTCGGCGCGCTCAAAGACATCAAAGCGATCGATCTTGCGGCCATCGCCGCGCGGGCAGCGATGCAAGCGACGGGCGTCGCGCCTGAAGAGATAGACCACACGGTGATCGGCAACGCGCTGCAAACGTCGGGCGATGCCATCTACGGCGCGCGCCACGTCGCGCTGAAAGCGGGCGTGCCCATTGATCGTCCGGCGCTGACGGTGAATCGGTTGTGCGGGAGCGGCATTCAATCGATCATCTCGGGCGCGCACATGATCCTGCTCGGCGAGGCCGAAACCGCGCTGGTCGGCGGCATGGAATCGATGTCGCAAGCGCCACACGTTATCTACGGCGCGCGCGCCGGATTCGCGCTCGGTCAAGGTAAGCTTGAAGACAGTCTGATGGTTGCGTTGCTCGACAGCTATTGCAACACGACCATGGCCGGGACGGCGGAAAATCTCGCGCGCAAATACGAGATCTCGCGCGAAGAGCAGGATCTTTATGCGCTCCGTTCGCAACAGGCGGCCAAACGAGCGCAAGATGCAGGCGTCTTCGCCGAAGAGATCACGCCGGTCGAGGTGAAGACGAAGAAGGGTGTGCAGATGATTGACCGCGACGATCACCTGCGTCCCGACACGACGCTCGAAGCGCTCGCGAAACTTCCACCCGCTTTCAACAAAGACGGCTTCGTCACGGCGGGCAACGCTTCGGGCATCGTCGATGGCGCGGCGGCGCTCGTCATCGCCAGCGACGATTACGTGCGCCGCACCAACAAAAACCCTCTCGGGCGCATCGTCAGTTGGGCCTATGCGGGCGTCGAACCTGAGATCATGGGCATCGGCCCTGTGCCTGCTGTGCGCAGAGCGCTGGAGAAGGCCGGCCTCGAACTCGACGACATCGATCTTTTCGAGGTCAACGAAGCCTTCGCCGCGCAGTATCTGGCTGTGGAGAAGGAACTCGGCCTCGACCGCGAGAAGACCAACGTCAACGGCGGAGCGATCGCGCTGGGCCACCCGCTGGGCGCGACCGGAACCCGATTGGTGTTGACTTCGCTGCTCGAACTCCGCCGCCGCGGCGGGCGCTACGCGCTGGCGACCGCTTGCATCGGTGGCGGTCAAGGGATCGCGATCATCTGCGAACGAGTTTGACGCAGATGGCTGAAGAGAGCTGGAGTTGCGGCACAAAACTTCCAAGCGAACCATCTTCTCTTTGCTTACCGCGTTCGCAGCCGCAATGCTTTCAGCGGAGATGGTACGCACACAGGGGCCCTCGGTCCAGCTAGAGACGAGAGTTAAATGGGGACCCAAGAAGGACTCGCGGCTTGATGTTGAACTTCCCGATCTTGCGCTCGATGCGGACTGGATCGTAGGCGTTCAAGGGGTAAAAAGGGCCGATGACGCTGGAAGGAGCGGACGAGCGACGGCAGCCATAGATTGGTCACTTGGAAATAGTACAGTGTAGATCCGGCCGTCACCTTCTTTTTCCCATCGAAAATAGCTGACTATAGCGCTTGATCAAGGCAAAGTAGAATGACCCTAGTGGGAAGAAGTGTTCAACTTTGCTGCAACTCCTCCTCTCGTAGGAGTCACCAACTAACCTCGATTAGTTTGGCCCTGCCTTTGCTCAAAAGTCTTTTTCGGTGAACTGCGCTTAACTGATTGGAGGAAACGGACGGAAAGCATTATAATGTTCGGCTTTCCGTCGAGGTGATGTGCCAGCGAGTCGGGGATCTTCGGTTCGGAAGACCTTTACCCTACGCTCCTCATCACCGTTTCCATATCGAAAGTTCTCATGAAAGGAAATAGAAGTGGCGACAGAACAGTTTGACGTGACGATCATCGGAAGTGGTCCTGGAGGATACGTGGCTGCGATTCGCGCGGCGCAGTTGGGTTTGCACACGGCCATCGTCGAAAAGGACAAGCGCTTGGGTGGCACCTGCACGCTGCGCGGCTGCATCCCAACCAAGCAACTGCTTCAATCGGCATATATCTACGAGAAGATGAAGCATGCTGCTGAGTTCGGCGTCGTCGCCTCCAACGTCGGGTATGATTTCGGCCAAGTTCAAAAGCGCAAAGAGCAGGTCGTCACCAAGAACTCCAAAGGAATAGAGTTCTTGATGAAGAAGAACAAGATCACCGTCTTCAAAGGCACCGGACGGTTGAACCTTCCCGGTCGCGTCGAGGTCACCGGCGAAGATGGCAAAAAGGAGACCGTTCACACCAAGAACATCGTCATTGCGACAGGGTCTGTCGTCCGGCCCATACCCGGCTTTGAGACCGATGGCGACCGCGTCATCAACAGCGACCAAATACTTGAATTGAAAGAGGTCCCGAAATCGCTGATCGTGATGGGTGCCGGTGCCGTCGGCGTCGAATTCGCTTCGATCTTCTCGCGCTTCGGATGCGAAACGACCATCGTCGAGATCATGCCGCGGCTGCTGCCGCTCGAAGACGAAGAGATCTCGAACGAATTGGCGCGCGCGTTCCGCAAGCGCGGCATCAAGTTGCAGCTCGATACCAAACTCGACGGCGTGGAACGCACCAAGACGGGCGTGATCGTGACGGGCAAAACATCCAAGGGCGAACCCGTGAAGATCGAGGCTGAGAAGCTTCTCGTCGCCGTCGGTCGTATGCCTTACACGGAAGGGCTTGGATTAGAAGGGACCAAGATCAAGGTCGAACGCGGGGCGATTCAAGTTGACGAGTATCTGCGCACGGGCGAGCCGAACGTGTATGCCATCGGCGACGTCATCCCGACGCCGTGGCTTGCGCATCTCGCTTCCAAAGAGGGCATCCTCGCCGTCGAGCAGATCGCCGGCAAGCAGGTCCAGCCGATCAACCTGCGGCTCGTCCCATCGTGCACCTACTGCGACCCGGAGGTCGGATCGGTCGGATTGACGGAGCAGAAGGCGCGCGAACTTGGGTACGATGTCAAGGTTGGCAAGTTCCCCTTTACGGCTTCAGGCAAGGCGCGCATCCTCGGCGAGGATGAAGGCTTCGTCAAGATCGTCAGCGAATCGAAGTATGATGAAATCCTAGGCGTCCACATCATCGGCCCGCACGCGACCGAGTTGATCGCTGAAGCGTGCGTGGCGATGCAGCTTGAATCGACGGCGGAAGAGTTGGGCCGCACGATTCACGCGCACCCGACCGTTTCCGAATCGGTGATGGAGGCTGCCGAGGACGTGCACAAGCTGGCGATCCACTTCTAAGATTTCGGCGTCGAGCAAACGAGGGGAACGAGAGATGGCGAGCAAGCGCGATGCGAAAAAGAAAGGGTCGAAAGCGCACGGCGGAAGAAGCGCCCGCCGCGCAAAAGCAGAGACCGCGCAGGCGGCACACGTAGTCGCTGCGGCAGAGGTCGCGTTGAACGACGCGGACGCAGGCGGAGGACACCGTGACGGTGATACCGTCCCAAGTTTTGAGGTCGCGTTGAACGACGCGGACGCAGGCGGCCCATCGCCGAAATCGGACGCGTCTCGAAGCGCTGCTCCGGCGACGCGCGCCGGTGTTCGCTTCGTCGAGATCGTCGAAGGCGTGCAAGCTCCGGCGATCGACGAAGGGTTGATCTGTTCGCTTGAGACCAGTTTGACGCGCGAGCAGATGCTGGAGCTTTACTACTACCTGAAACTCACGCGACTGGTCGAAGAGCGACTCGTCAACTTGTACCGTCAAAACAAAGTGATCGGCGGCGTCTATCGCTCATTAGGTCAAGAGGCGACCGCCGTCGGCACCTGCTATGCGCTCGAGCGGGGCGACTTCATCGCGCCGCTCATCAGGGATCTGGGCGCCGTGCTGACCAAGGGGATTCGCCCGCGTGCGATCTTCGCGCAGTACATGGCCAAAGCGTGGGGGCCATCCGAAGGGCGCGACCTGAACATCCACTTCGGCGACATGGAGCGAGGCTTCATCGGGCCGATCTCGCACTTGGGCGACATGATCCCGGTGATGACAGGCGTGCTCTTGGCCGCGCGCATGCAGCAGAAAAAGATCGTTGCCATCGCTTACATCGGCGACGGCGGGATGAGCACCGGAGCTTTCCACGAAGGGTTGAATTTCGCCGCCGTGCAACGCTTGCCGCTCATCGTCGTCGCCGAACACAACTGCTATGCGTATTCCACTCCAACGCACAAACAGACGGCAGTGAAGAATCTGGCGGACAAGGCGGCAGCCTACGGCATTCCCGGCTATATCGTCGATGGCAACGACATCATCGCTTGTTACGAAACAACGAAGCGCGCCGTTGACTTCGCACGCTCCGGCGGCGGCGCCGTGTTGATCGAGGCGAAGACCTACCGGCGCAAAGGTCACGCCGAGCACGACGACCAACGCTACGTGCCGCGCGAAGAACTGGAGCTATGGGAGAAGCGCGATCCCGTGGACCGTTACGAGCGACATCTCACCTCGCAAGGGATCGCGACGCGCGAAGAACTCGACCAGATCACAGCGCGCATCAAGCAGGAACTCGAAGAGGAGGTCGCGTGGGCTGAAAGCTCGCCGCTGCCGGAACCGGAACGAGCGGCGTATAATGTGTACGACAACTCCATCGTGCCGCCAGCTTTTCGGCCAAAGGTTTTGGAGCGATAGAACGATCATGCGAAAGCTGACCACAGTCCGCTTGAAGTGCGCCTCGCTAATCGCGCGGCGACGACGCGCGCGCGCTCGTGCTGCCGGGCAAAGCTGCGCCCTCGATGGGCGCCATCTTGCTCGAAGCGATGGATCTCGTCGTCGATCCGAAAGAGCGGCGGTTGGTCGTCAACCTGAAACATCCGTATGTGGTGCAGCACTATTTGAAGTAACTCCCGGCTGAGGTGAACGAAAGCGCAACCGGGCCGGAAGGTTGGTCGAACTTCATCGAGGACCATAAGGCATGGCAACAGCGCTCAAGAAAGAGCACAAGGCGGAACGCCCGGCGCGCGGCGGCGTGGTCACGTTCGTCGAAGCGATTCGCCAAGGCATCTGGGAAGAGATGGAACGCGACGAGCGCGTCTTCGTCATCGGCGAAGACGTCGGCGTCTATGGCGGCGCGTTCAAGGTGACGGATGGGCTGATCGATTACTTCGGCCCCGAGCGCGTGATCGATACGCCGATCTCGGAAGCGGCCATCGTCGGCGCGGCGTGCGGCGCAGCGCTGATGGGCATGCGCCCCGTGGCTGAATTCCAGTTCATCGACTTCATCTCGTGCGGCTTCGACATGCTGACCAACTTCGCGGCGAAGTGCCGCTACCGTTGGGGCGCGGGCATTCCGGCAGTCTTTCGCGGGCCGTGCGGCGCGGGCGTGCATGCTGGCCCGTTTCACTCGCAGAACGTCGAGTCCTTCTTCATGAACACGCCGGGGTTGAAGATGGTCGAACCATCGAACCCGTATGACGCGAAGGGGTTGATCAAAGCGGCGATCCGCGATCCCGATCCGGTGCTCTTCTTCGAGCACAAGAAACTCTATCGGCTGCCACGGTTGCGGCAAGAGATACCCGAAGAGGATTACATCGTCGAGATCGGGCGCGCACGGGTCGCGCGCGAAGGACACGATCTTTCGATCATCACCTTCGGCGCACAGGTGTTGACGGCGCTCGATGCGGCGGAAGAGTTGGAGCGCGAAGGATTGGACATCGAAGTGATCGATCTGCGAACGCTGCTGCCGCTCGACAAAGAGACGATTCTGGCGAGCGTGCGCAAGACGAACCGTGCTTTGATCCTGCACGAAGCGCCGCGCACGGGCGGCATTGGCGGCGAGATCGCTGGATTGATCGCCGAAGAGGCTTTCGAGTGGTTGGACGCGCCAGTGGTTCGCCTCGGAGCCATCGACACGCCGGTGCCCTATTCGCCGCCGCTCGAAGAGTACCATTTGCCGCAAGTGAAAGACGTGGTGGATGCCGCAAGGAGACTGGCAGCATACTAGACTAAAGAGGAGGAGCGAGACCCGGGTTCAAGGTCTCGGCGTCACGAAAAAGTTATGAGCACGGAAGTGGTAATGCCACAAATGGGCGAGTCCATCGCCGAAGGGACGATCACGCGCTGGCTGAAAAAGGTCGGCGAGCACGTCGAACGCGATGAACCGCTATTTGAAATCTCGACCGACAAGGTGGATGCCGAAATCCCAGCGCCTGCCGCCGGCACGCTCACCGAAGTGAGGTTCAAAGAGGGAGACACGGTGGCCGTCGGAACGGTGGTCGCTATCATCGACGGCGACGGGGCGAGCGCGCCGGCACCGCAAGAAACCAAACAAGAAGCGCCCGCCGCGGCGACCGTAACGGAAGCAAAAAGCGCAAGCACGCTGGCGCCGCCGCCGCCCGCTCAATCGCAGTCCGATGGCTCTGGGCAGCAAGCCACGGCGGAGGCTCCACCGCCAGCGCCACAGCCAACCGAACCGCCGCCAACACCTGCTCCACCAACAAAGCCGAAAGAGGCTCAACCGACGGCGGCAAAACCGATTGCCGAGCAGACGGTGGAAGAGTTGCGCCGCACGCGCTCCAGCCCGCTCGTGCGCAAGATCGCCCGCGAACATGGGATCGATCTCGCGCAGATCGAAGGGACCGGGATGAGCGGGCGCGTCACCAAAAACGACATCCTCAGTTTCATCGAATCGGGCGGAGCTGCCGCGCAGAAAGCGGCGCTGCAACCAACGCCCGCTCCGGTCGCGCCGCCACCTTCAGTGTCGGAGCCGACCCACGCGCCGGCAGTGCAACCGGCCGAAGGCGACCGCGTCGAACAAATGAGCGTCATGCGCAAGAAGATCGCCGAGCACATGATCCTCTCGAAGCGAACTTCGGCGCACGTCACCACCGTTTACGAGATCGACATGACGCGCGTTGCGCGCCTGCGCGAACAACATAAACGCTCCTTCCTCGAACGGCACGGAACCAAGCTGACATTCATGCCGTTCATTTTCCAAGCCGTGATTAGTGCCATTCGTCGCTATCCGATCTTCAACGCGCAGGTGAGCGGTGATCAGATCATCTACAAACGCGACATCAATCTCGGCATGGCCGTCGCGCTCGATTGGGGATTGATCGTCCCCGTGATCAAACGGGCCGACGAACTGTCCATCGCCGGACTGGCAAAAGTCGCCAACGACCTAGCCGAGCGAGCGCGCACCAAGCAGTTGAAGCCGGACGAAGTGCAAGGCGGCACTTTTACCATCACCAATCCGGGCGTCTTCGGTGGCCTGTTCGGCACGCCGATCATCAATCAGCCGCAAGTGGCCATTCTCGGCGTCGGCGCGGTCGAAAGTCACATTGTCTCGCTTGCGGTCGGTACATCCGGTGTGGTGTTCACGCCGCTGAGCGCGCGCAGGTGGTTGGCGGCATGGACCTGCTCGGCAAAGGAGATGGCCTCGAACAATCGGGCAATGTTAGGTAGCCCCTCCTCACGCGCCTTCTCAGCAAAAATTTTGTAGCGCATGTGTGCCTGGCTTTCTCCAGCGAAAGCAGCCGCCAAATCGGACTCGGTCATTTTTCTCATGGCAAAACCCTCCTTACTTCTTTAAATTTATCAGTAATCATTATCAACAATAAAAGATAGCACAAACTGGCCATTTTGTCAAAAAAGGCTTCCCGACTTTCGAAAAGGGTGCATTTCACAGTTGGGGGGCGGACCGTCACTGCGAGTCGCCCGCAGCGCGACGAAGCAATCTCGTCACAAAGCGGCCTGAGGTGGCGTCATCGCCACGCTCCTC
>CAKZOF010000814.1 GCA_937135995.1 uncultured Pyrinomonas sp. | reverse complement strand
CGTTGATCTGCTCGGGCGTCAAACGGCCAGCGAAAGGCGGCATCGCCCCTTTGCCGTTGGCGATCTGCTGGCGCATCTGCTCGTCGCTCAACGCGCGCGCCTGCGGCGATTTCAGGTTAATCCCAGCAACCATCTGCGTCATCATCGGGCTGCCTTCGCCCGTCGTTCCGTGACACACGGCGCATTCGCGTTGGAAGATGGCGCGCGCCTCGGCTAGCTCGCCAGTCGCGGGCGCATCCCGGCGAGCGGAACCCTGGCACGAAACCAACGCGAGGCACAGAAAGCTGATGGTGAGATATTTAATGCTTGATGCATGGCGCGCGTGTCTTCGCCAGACTGCATGGATGAATGGATCGGTGAATCGACGCGAACGTCGAACGGACATGGCAACGGATGCACTCCGCGGCAACGAGCGCAACATGAAAGCAAGAACCTCCATTTCAGCGATGTCGCTCCAGTCGATGACGACTATGAGTATAACGAGCTAAATAGTGCGTCGCAAGAAAGACAACATGTATCGAGTTACACATGGATGACGCGCGCTTTGCTCTTCACTTCGATCCACTGCGCCACGAGCGCCATCGACCTCCGGCAGGATGTCGCCGAAGATCTGCCGACGAACGGCGCGCGCTGCCGTTAGATCGCAAGCGACCACTGCTTCGGGCATCACCTTTGATCTCTTCAGCAGGGCGGAAGAAAGACTCTGCCAAAGACGGCGGGCGCGCGGTTACAAAGATGTGATCAATGCCGCCGAGGTGAGCGAGTTTCAAGGTGCGTTACGAAGGACAACGGGCGTGCGGTGGTGGCCTGCGGCTGGAGGTTGGTGACAAACCTGTGACTATTTGCTATATTGATCTAACATCATGACGAATTCGCGCCGCGAGTCGAAGCAAAGACGCAACGGCGAGAGTCGGTTGTGATCACACAAGGTTTGGTCGCCCCCAACGCCTTGCCACGAGTGCTAGCGGCGAAGCAAGCAACGTGTGATGGCGAACGTTTGAGCGACGTGCGACAAGTACTCCCGTGCTCGCAATGCGTCCGGGAGGGGATTCGACGCCGGAGGGGCGTTCGGAGTTGCGATCTTTTCGACTGGTAGCAAAGAACGCGCTGGTGTTCATGAGAAAACTTTTCGATCGCGAGCGAGGGCTTGTCGTCATGGGAACGAGGCCAAAAGTGGACGGGCTGTTTCAGCGGAACACGTTCTTCGAGCGATGAGCAAAAGGTGCTCGTCGGGTGACGATGTGCCCTGTGCGCGGGAAACTTTGATGCGTTGAGAACAGCATGGCTAGGTTGTTCGAACACGTGGGAAAGCAAGCGCTCGCACTTCGCGGGATGGCGACTCCGCGCGGGCGGATCGCCAGCGATGCAGACGAAGCGCGCGCCATCGCCGCAGAGCTGGGCGGCGAGGTGGTGGTCAAGGCTCAAGTGTGGACCACGGACCGCGCGCGGCGCGGCGGCGTACGCTTCGCCGCCTCACCCGACGAGGCACGCGCGGCAGCGCTTGAGATCCTCGCTTCGGGTGCATTCGGCCAAGCGGTCGAAGGCGTGCTGGTCGAGGAGAAGTTGAGCGTGGAGCGCGAATTTTACGTCGGGGCAACGGTGGATGATCGCGTTCGGCGGCTCGTGTTGCTGTTTGGCGCGACGGGCGGAAGCGGCATCGAGAGTCGCAAAGAGAGCGTGCTGCGCTGGCCCGTCAGCGTGCGGTGCGAGCCGACCCGCGAAGAGTTGCGCCGCGCGTTGCTTGCAAGCGCGGCGCTGACGCCTCGATTAGAGAGCGAATTGCTCGCTGCCCTTCTGATCCTGTACAGAACGGCGCGCGAAACGGAAGCACGCAGCCTTGAGATCAATCCGCTCGCTTGGACGAGCGACGGGCGTCTCGTCGCGCTCGATTGTCGTCTCTCGGTGGACGACTATGCGGTTTTTCGTCATCCGGAGCTTGGCATCGAAATCGCGCGCGAGTTCGGTCACGCGCCGACGCTGCTCGAAAAGATTGCGTGGGCCGTGGAACGCGACGATTACCGTGGCACCTTTTACTTCGTCGAATTGGTCGAAGCGAAACGTGGGGACGGCATCCCCATCGGGTTTCACGGGGCTGGCGGTGGTGGCGCCATGGCATCCATGGATGCGGCAGTGCGCGCCGGTCTTCGTCCGCTCGACTACGCAGACACGAGCGGCAATCCCGCCGCGTCCAAAGTTTACAGGGCGGCGCGCATTATTCTCGCGCAGCCCGGCATCAGAGGCTACTTCCTCTCCGGTTCCGGCGTCGCCAGTCAAGAGCAGTTCCATCTGGCCCGTGCGCTCGTGAAGGCTTTCCGCGAAGGGCGACTCGGGGTTCCCGCCGTTTTGCGCCTAGGCGGCAACGGTGAAGAGCTAGCGGCCGAGATAATGCGCCGTTTCGCACATTCGGCGCAGGTGCCTATCGAAACCTATCAGAAAGAGCATAGCGCCGACTTTTGCGCGCGGCGGTTGCGAACGCTCATCGAAGAGTATCGGCCCGGATCGACCGTCGGCGAGCCACCGAAGGACGCAACGCCATCGCCATCTCGTCCCTATAGATTTCGCACGCGCACCGGATGGATCACCTACGACCATGCCGTGTGCGCAAGGTGCGAGACCAAAGCCTGCGTCAACGAGTGCGTGCCGCAGATCCTGCGCCTCGCCGATGGGTTGCCTGTGCTCGCCATCTCCGAAGAGGAGGCGGCACGCGGCAGATGCACGGAATGCTTGGCCTGCGAAGTCGAATGTTGGATGCAAGGCGCTGGTGGCGGACGCATCGAGCTGCCCATTCCCGGACTCGATGAGTTTAGCTCGCGCTCGACGGACAAAAGCCCAGCGAATGCCAGCGAATGATAGGACAGAGACAATCGGGTGAAGCGCGAAAAGACAAGCTGCCGACGGCGCTTGACGCTCGCTCCAGAATGCGGCGGCCCCCTTTTCGCAAAGATGTGTGGACGATGGTTTCAGCGACGATTCGACTCAGCGAGGGAACGGGCCGATGGCCATTTTGATCGATGAAACAAAGCGCGTCATTGTGCAAGGCATCACGGGACGCGAAGGGAGCTTGCGCGCCCGCCTGATGCTCGACTACGGGACCAATCTCATCGGCGGCGTCACGCCAGGGCGCGGCGGGCAAGTGGTTCACGATCTGCCCGTTTTCGATTCCGTCGCCGAGGCGCGGCGCGCGCTCGGGCGCATAGATGCGAGCGTCATCTTCGTGCCAGCACCCAAGGTGAAGGCGGCGGCGCTCGAGGCCTTGCAAGCGGGCGTGCCATTGCTCGCGCTGATCGCCGATCGCGTGCCGCTCTACGACGTGTTGGAGATCGTGGAAGTGGCCGAGGAGGCCGGCGCACGTTTCGTCGGGCCGAACACGGTGGGCGTTGTCAGCCCCGGCCGAGCCGTGCTTGGGATGATGGGTGGTTCGGCGGAGACGGCGCGCGCGTGGTTCGCTGCTGGACCGGTTGGTATCGCTTCGCGCAGCGGCGGATTGAGCGCGGCCGCTGGCTACTACCTCTGCCGCGCTGGAGTCGGTGTGAGCACTATCGTGCACGTCGGTGGCGACGCGGTGGTCGGTTTCACATTGCGCGATGCAGTGGAAGAGTTCGAGCGAGATCCCGAGACAGAGATCGTCGTCATCATCGGCGAGATCGGCACCTCGCAAGAAGAGCAGGTCGCCGAAGCGGTTGCTCATGGCAGCGCGTCGAAACCAGTGATCGCTTACATTGGCGGGCGCGCAGCCCAGAGCGGAACGCGCTACTCGCACGCCGGGGCGATCGTCGAGGGAGAACGCGGGACTTATCGCCACAAGGTCGAGCTTCTGCGCCGCGTCGGCGTTCACGTGGTCGAGGCTTTCAACGACATCCCGCGCAAGGCCAGCGAACTGCTCGAAGCGAAACGAAAGAGAGAGTACGTACATGGTTGAGAAACGCCGGACCAGCATCTCGTGGGTCGAAGACGGGCGGGTTCTCTTGCGCGGTTATCGTCTGGAAGAGTTGATCGGGCGACTCTCTTTCGCTGAGGCGATCTACCTCGTCTTGCGCGGCGAACTGCCCAACGAAGCCCACAGTCGGCTCTTCGAAGCCATTCTCGTCTCGGTGGTGGACCATGGACCGAGTCCACCTTCGACCGTCGCCGCCGTGACGGTGGCGAGCACCGGAGCGGAACTGAACGCCGCCGTTGCCGCTGGCGTCCTCGCCATTTCGCGCTACCACGGCGGAGCTATCGAAGACTGCATGCGTACGCTCGCGGTATGTGTACGGCAGCAGAGAGAAAGTGGAACGAGCGCCGAGCAGGTGGCCGAAGAGTTCGTCGTTGCCTGTCGGCAGCGCCACGAGCGCGTCGCTGGTTTCGGGCATCGCTTGCATCGCACCGACCCGCGCACGGCGCAGTTGTTTGCCCTGGCCGAAGAGCTGGGACTGGCGGGAGAGTACGTCGCGCAGGCTCGTGCGTTGGAAAAGGCGCTGGCGCGCATCCTGCAACGTCAGCTACCGCTCAATGCCGATGGGGCCATCGCCGCGTTGCTTTGCGAGTTGGGCTTCCCGCCGCGCGCGGCCAACGGGATCTTCATGATCGCGCGCGTCGCTGGATTGGTCGCGCACGCGAGCGAAGAGCAAGAGCAAGGCACATGGTTGCGTGCGGTCGTGGCTGCCGATTACGACTACGTCGGTCCGCCGGAGCGCGACCTACCGCAATGAGGTTTCAGCATTTCGAGTCACGAGGACGAGCGACAAGATGAAGAATGAAATCCGACGTCTGATCCCCGAGTTCGATCTAATCCAAGACGAGAACCTGCGCGAACGCGCCTGCGCCGTGTGGGAAGAAGCCATCGCCGAAGGCGGTTGGACCTTGGATGATCTTTCGCGCATGCCGTTCACGCTGATGGCTGACAACGTACCGATCAGCTTCATCGAGCACGTGCGCACCGTCTGCCAGATGTGCGTTGCTATTCAGGGCGTGCTCGAACGAGCATACGGCGAGCGCATCAAGATCAACCGTGACGTTTTGGTCGCGGGCGCGTTGCTCGCCGATGTCGGAAAGCTCATCGAATACGAGAAGCGCGATGGGCAGTACATACGGAGCGCGCACGGACGCAGCTTGCGTCATCCGTTCACCGGCGTTGGACTCTGTTACCGTCACGGCATTCCGCCCGAAGTAATGCACGTCGTCGCAACCCATTCGAAGGAGGGTGAACACGTGGCGCGTTCGCCTGAATCCGTGATCTTTCACCACGCCGATTTCATCGACTTC
>CAKZOF010000813.1 GCA_937135995.1 uncultured Pyrinomonas sp. | reverse complement strand
GGCATCGGTGAAGGCTCCTTTCTCGTAGCCGAACAGTTCCGCTTCGATGAGGTTGGCCGGAAGGGCGGCGCAGTTGATGGCGACAAACGGCTCGTCAGCGCGCGTCGAATCGTAGTGGATGGCCTTGGCTAGAAGGTCTTTGCCGGTGCCGGATTCGCCCTGCAACAGGATCGAAGAGGCTTCGGAACGGGCCACTTTACGCGCGAGCGCGATCGTCTCGCGCATCACCGGCGATTGGCCGATGAGTTGATCGAAGCCGAACCGGCGCGCGCTTTCGCGCCGCGCGCGCGTCACTTCGCGCCGCAACCGCCGCGTTTCCAGCCCATTGCGAAGCGTGACGCGCAGTTCTTCCAAATTGATCGGTTTGCCGATGAAATCGTACGCTCCGCCGCGCAACGCGGCGACCGCGTTCGGCACATCGACGTTTCCCGTGATGATGATGACGATCGCTTCCGGGTGACGGCGCTTGATCTCGCCGAGCGCGTCTAGCCCCGAGCCGTCCGGCAGTTCGATGTCGAGGAGCACGGCGTGCGGTTGTTCAAGGTCGCAGAGCGCGAGCGCCTCGCGCACCGAGACCGCAGCTACTACGTCGTATCCCCACGCGCGCAGCGTTTCACCGAGCGACCAACGCAACGCCCCGTCGTCGTCGACGACCAAGATCTTCTCCTTCATTTTGACTACCTCGTGACCGCTTCTTCCGTCACCGAGCGGTGCAGCCTCTCGAAGTGTCGCATAAAAGATCCGCTCGAAGCAACGGGAGCAGGTCTTAGGCGATGATGAAACGATGCTCGACGATCCGGCGTCGCAGAAAAGATCCGCTCGAAGCAACAGGAGCAGACATGCTGCCCGGCTCGCGCCGGAACCGAACCTCGATCCTGTGTCGCCGTTCAAGAGCATGCGCGCCCGTGCAGCGAACGGCGCGACGAGTCGCCTATGATGAGGAAAATTATATCGCACACGCCAAAACTCAAGCCGCAGCCGAGCAGCGACCGACACGATGGGCCACGGCGCCTGCTGCTTGCGCCCGCCCAAAGCATCGTTGATGTGCGACATAAGTCACGGCGCTTTGGACGGCGATGTTGCTTGATTGAAGGTGTTGAACGATTACTGCTCTTCGCGAGGTGTGGCGAAATGAAGTTCAGTAGCGAAACGCTTCTTCCCGAGATCGTCGCGCAACATCCGGCGACGCGCGCCGTGCTGGACCGTTATGGGTTGCACGGGTGCGGTGGACCATTCGGCCCGCGCGAGACCGTGGCTTGGTTTGCACGCATGCACGGTGTTCCACTCGATCAGTTGCTCAGCGAGCTCGACCGCGCCGCAGCTGGTCCACAACCGGCCGCTCCGGCGTTCCAGCCGACGCTGGCGGATGCGATCTACCGTCCATTCTTCATTGCCGGAATCATCGTGTTGCTGACGCTCGGCGCCACGCTCGGCGCCATCAACCTTTTCTTGATCGGACGCCGCGCGGAGTTCGGTGGGATCGACTTTTCGTGGACGTTGGCGCACG
>CAKZOF010000812.1 GCA_937135995.1 uncultured Pyrinomonas sp. | reverse complement strand
TACAACGCCATCGCATGGCTGACGGTGATCGGCGTGTCAGCGCTGTCGGTGATCTTCATTGGCCGCGCGCTGTTGAACTAGCGAGGCAACCGTGCGAGGGAGGTTTGCCGTCCAACTTGACAGAAAAAGACTCAAGGATTATTATAAGAGCCGACTCAGGTGATCACCACGCTGAAGGAAGGAGGTGACAGTGCCATGATGAACATCATGCGCTACGATCCTTTCCGTGACCTTCGCACCCTGCAGGAAGAGGTGAACCGGCTCTTCTCCACCAGCCTCGCTCGCGCCTTCGGCGACGAGGGCATCGAGCGCGGTGCTTGGACGCCCAACGTCGACATCTACGAGGATCACGATCACATCTTCATCGAAGCCGACCTTCCGGGCATGCGGCGCGAGGATTTCGAGTTGACGCTCGAAAACAACGTCCTCACGCTACGCGGCGAGCGTCGCTTCGAGAAGAAGAGCGAGAACTATCACCGCATCGAGCGGCCGTATGGCGTCTTCTCTCGCTCCTTTACCTTGCCGCAGACGGTGGCGACCGAGGGCGTCACGGCTGAGTACCGCGACGGCGTGCTCCGCATCGCTTTGCCGAAGCGCGAAGAGGTCAAGGCGCGTCGCATCGAGATCTTGAGCGAAGGCGAGGCGCCCAAGCCGCAGGTCATCGAGGCGGAAGCCAAGGCGGCTGCGGCTCGTTCGTAAGCCGCTGGGCGGCTCGGCTCATGGTGGGCCGAGCCGCCTTGCGTTCGATCTTTAGCTCTTTCAATTCTTCAAGGAGAGCGAGGGAGAGATGACGCGAGAGATGTGGGAACCGATGCGCGACCTGATGATGCTTCAGGATCGCGTCAATCGTCTTTTCGAGGGTTTTGCACAAGGGCGCAGCCCGGAAGCCGAAATCGAGCGTGGCGACTGGGTGCCGCCCGCCGACGTTTACGAAAGCGATGAAGAGTTCACGGTGCTGCTCGATCTACCGGGCGTGCGCCGCGAAGCGCTCGAGGTCGATCTCAACGAAAACCGGCTGACCGTGCGCGGCGAGCGCGTGGCCGACCAGAAGAACGCACGGCGGCTGGAGCGGCCAGCGGGTCGCTTTGTGCGCAGTTTCGCGCTGCCACCGACGGTGGACCGCACGGCGATCGCCGCCGATTACCGTGACGGCGTCCTGACGCTTCACCTGCCGAAGCAGCGTCAGCCCGAAGCGCAGCGCGTCCGCATCGAAGTTCGCTGAAGACTCTCGCTAGAATCTTCGCGTCGGAAGGTGTGCGCCATGCGTGACGAGAAAAGAGACAAAGAGTTGAAGGACACGGAAAAGTCCGAGGAGAAGGTTCGCGTGACCGACAAACGTCGCATTTCACCGGACAACTTGGAAGGTTCGGCCGAGCCTTTGGCAGAAGCTGAACCCAAACCCACTTATGTCGAGCAACTGGAGGCGCGCACGCTCGCGGCGGAACAGAAACTGACCGAAGTGCAGACGCGCTTCGAGCAACTGCGCGATGAACTGCGGCGCGAAACGGACGCCACGCGCGAACGGCTGACACGCGCCGCCGACGAGCGCATCAGCCGCGAAAAGGCGGCCTTCATCGCCAAACTCCTGCCGGTGATCGACAATCTCCGGCGGGCGTTGGAGGCGGCAGAGCAGCAGGGGGCGCCCGAAAACTTGCTCGACGGGTTGCGCGGGACGATCGCTGGCTTCGAGAGCGTTTTGGCCGCGGAAGGGGTGGAACCCGTGTCGGCGGTCGGCGAGCGCTTCGATCCGCACCTGCACGAAGCGGTCGAAGCGGTCGAGGTTGAACCGGAGCAAGACGGCATCGTTCTGGCCGAGTACGCGCGCGGCTACCGCATGGGCGATCAGTTGTTGCGTCCAGCGCGCGTCCGCGTCGGGCGCGCGCGCGCCGGCGCGCAAAAAGCTGGCGAGTAACGCGCAGAATTCACGGTCACAACCTACACGCCCACAGGCAACAAGGCTTTCAGAGAAAGCGCGGAAGCGGATTCGCTTTAGCGCTTTCTTTTTCACTAAAGGGCGGGCAGCACGCACGAAAAAGTGTCCACTCGATCGGCAAAGATTGGTGAGATATTTGCAACGCCGGATTGTGGTATCATGTCATTCGGCCGTGGTGCGAAGCAGCACAACGGTGATCTTCGCCCGCCGCATCTAATGACGGGCGAGGGACGCGAGTAAAGATTCGGAGCATAGGATTTCATCACCAGAAGACACAAAAATGTTAGACGTCGGCACATACAAAGATCGTTTCGGTGAAACGGGCAAACGCGTCTTCGAACACGCGATTCGCGAGTCGGTGCGGCGAGACCAGAACTACTTGGCCGTCGAGCATATCATTCAGGCATTGGCGACCGAAGAAGCCGATCTTTTCAACGCGACCATGCGCGATCTTTCGGTCGACCCGCGCATCATCAAAGTACAGATCGAAAAGCGTCTCGACAACGCGCGGTTCCAGCACGTCGGCAAGGGGCTGCGCATTGGTCAAGAGACCATTAATTTGTTCAAGCGCGCGATGGAACGGGCGCGCGCGCAAGGGCGGAAGACCATCGAAGCGACCGACCTTTTCATGGCGCTCGCCGAAGATGGGTTGTTCGTCGAAGTTCTCCGCAACTTCGGCGTCACTCCGGAGGCATTTGTGGAAAACGTACGTTCGCGCGTGCGCGCACGCGAGATGGAAGAGGAGCAGTACCGACGCAAGTTCGAACTGCCTCCGTACTTGAAACACTTCGGCGTCAGCTTGAACAGGCTGGCTCGCATGGATAAATTGCCGCCGACCATCGGGCGCGAGCGCGAGATCCAACAGATCATCGAGATCCTGTGCCACCGCGAGCGTGCCAATTCGCCTATGCTGGTGGGTGAACCCGGCGTCGGCAAGACGGCGGTGGTCGAAGGGTTGGCGCGCTTGATCGAACTCGAACCCGAAAAGGTTCCGGCCCGGTTGCGCAACGCACACATCGTCCAACTCCAGATGGGCGGCATCGTCGCAGGCACCATGCTGCGCGGCATGTTCGAGGAGCGTATCAAGGGCATCATCGACGAGGTCAAAGAGCGCGAGAACATCATCCTCTTCATCGATGAGGCCCATACGATCATCGGCGCCGGTGCCGCGCTCGGCACATCGAGCGATGCGGCCAACATGTTCAAGACGGCGCTCGCGCGCGGCGAGATGCGCATCATCGGCGCGACTACGCTAACCGAGTACAAAGAGTACATCGCCGAAGACGAAGCCTTGGCGCGGCGGTTCCGGCTGGTCAAGGTCGAAGAGCCGTCTTTGGCGGAGACGCGCGAGATCCTCTACGGGCTTCGCCCGCGCTTGGAACGCAATTATTCGGTGACCATTTCGGACGAGGCGATCAACACGGCGCTCGAAATGGCACCGCGTTACATCCGTAATCTTCATCTGCCTGATAAAGCGATCGGCTGGTTGGACACGGCGGCGGTCAAAGTCGAGATCAACGAACCGCACAGTCTCGTTGTCCGTCCCGAGCATGTCATCGAAGTCATCTCGCAAGAGTCGCGCATTCCGCGCGACATGATCTTCCGCGACACCACCGATCGCTTCGCCAACATGGAAGCCGAGCTGGCCAAGCGCGTCATCGGGCAGAAGGAGGCGATCCGCGCCGTGGCGCAGCGGCTGCGCTTGAACAAGGGGCCGCTCAAGGAAAATCATTATGCGCCGGACGGAGTGCTGCTTTTCCTCGGGCCGACCGGTGTAGGTAAAACCGAGACAGCAAAAGCAGTGGCCGAATTTTTATTCAATGATGAGAAAGCCATTGTGCGTATAGATATGTCAGAGTATATGGAAAAGCATGCAGTTGCACGCCTTATAGGTGCACCGCCCGGATACGTTGGGTATGAAGAAGGTGGTCAGCTTACCGAGAAAGTTAGAAGAAAACCTTATTCAGTAATTCTACTTGATGAGATTGAAAAAGCTCATCCCGATGTTTTTAATATTTTGTTGCAGGTTCTTGATGATGGAATTTTAACAGATGGACTTGGAAGAAGAGTGGATTTTAAAAATACAATCATTATAATGACATCTAATATCGGGACAAAAGATATAAAGAAGAGTGGTAAGATGGGATTTGAACAGAAAGAAGGGGATGCAGATGATTATAAATTTATGAAGGAAACTATTGAAGAGTCGATGCGAAGATTATTTAATCCCGAATTTCTTAATCGTGTTGATGATTATATCATATTCCACAAATTAACAAGAGAACATATTAATAAAATTATTGATATTAAGTTGAAGGATCTTACAAAGAGATTGAAAGACCAAGGCTTCAAATTAATTCTTACTGACTCTGCAAGAAGTTTTCTCGTTGAAAAAGGTTATGATCCTGTCTTTGGAGCCAGACCATTGAATAGAGCTTTGAGAAAATATTTAGAAGATCCAGTTGCAGAGGTTATGCTCAAGGGAATTGTTAAGGGGGCCTCAATCTTATTGGTAGATCATTTAAGTGGTCAAGACGAACTAACATTTACAATGACAAATTCTGAAGAAATGCCTTCAGAAGATAAAGAGATT
>CAKZOF010000811.1 GCA_937135995.1 uncultured Pyrinomonas sp. | reverse complement strand
CTGCTGTCAATCAACCATGCGCATATAGCGCAGACTTACAACTTCAAGCGACTGGCTTCGCGTCATGGGACAGCTAACGGGGGCTAGGGAGAACGTCAAAATGATTGCTCCGAAAGAATTTCTGGAAAAATATTCGTGGGACGGAAAACGCGACGAGGAGTCGCTCATCATCCGCGCCATGTGCCTGGGCACGATCGATGAGATCATCACGATCATGAAGACATACGAAACGGAGCGCCTTCGGGAGATCTATTTGCGTCGTATCGGCGAGTTTGTCGCTTCAAACCGGACTTTCTGGAAACTGATGTTGGACGTCACAGATGAAGAATACAATCGAGCGCTTGCGGAGAATCCTCGCGCTGCTTGGAACATGCCCCCTTTCCGCTGAGGTCTATTTGGCGGGTGGAACGGCATTGCTTCTGAAGTATCAGCACCGCGTTTCTACGGACTTAGATCTTTTTCTTCTGCCAGGCATAAAGCTTAACGCACCCTTCTACAAAGGAGAGCTCGCCCAGGTCAGTCCGCATTTCGAGACCATCTATGAAGCTTCTCATACGCTGACGATCAGAATTGAACGAACAAAGATCTCTTTCTTCGAATACCCATACGATCTGCTTGCGGAAACCGAAACGTTGCCATCTTTTGGCATCAGACTGGCGAGCGACAAAGACATCGCCTGCATGAAAGCGGTGGCAGTCGCGCAACGTGGCGAGAAGAAAGACTTCTACGATCTTTGGTATCTGATGAAAACACACGATTGGGAGATAGATGATTTAATCCAAATGGCCGAAAAGAAGTATCCGAACTACAATTCCAGCATCTTAATCAAAGCTCTGACATACTTCGATGATGCGGAAAATATGCGGGAACAAGAGGCGGTGGAAAGTCGTTGGTCTGAAATCAAAGCGTTCTTCGTCAACAAAGTTGCATCTTGGAAAGAGAAAATCAGTCCACCCCAGCATCAAGGGCCGATGTGCTGAAATCTCTAATGAAAGACAGGCTGTCTGAACGGTCTGCTTGAGCGCCTTGTTGGACATGCCTTTGCAAATGGTTGAAGTGTTCAGCAACCAAGAATCATTTGAACTAGCTTCTAACTGGATTAGAAAAACCAAGCATTCAATCAAGTTGACACTCCCACGGCTAAAGCGCGTGGGATTCTTGGTTCGTCGTCTCTTGCCCACCTTATGAAGTGCCGCAAGCGCTTCAAGACGTGGAACGCTTCCTCCATGCAGAGGATGACATACCGGTCCTCGTTCGCGTCGAGCTGGCGCATGCCCAATTCGGAGCCATTCACCCGTTTTTGGACGGAAACGGTCGTATCGGGCGGTTGCTGATTACTCTCTGCTGGTAGAAAAGGATCTTCTATCCCGACCGGTCCTCTACCTTTCGTACTACTTCAAACGGCGTCGCGCCGAATACTACGACCGGCTTCAGGCTGTGCGCGACGAGGGAGATTGGGAAGGATGGCTGGGCTTTTCCCTCCGCGGCGTTGCCGAAGTGAGTCGGCAGGTAACCGAGAAAGCGGCAGCGATCCTGCGCATGTGCGAAGAGTACCGAGCTAGGATCACCGAAAAGCTCGGGCGAGCAGCGGCGAACGGACATCGCGTCATGGAGAAGCTCTTCGAGCATCCGATTGTCACGGTCGCCACCGTGCGCGACTGGTTGACCATCACAACGCCTGCTGCCAACAACCTTGTTCGCCGCTTGGTGGACATCGAATTGCTCAGAGAGATTACGGGCTACGCCCGCAACCGGCGATTCCTTTTCGAGCCGTATCTGCGCCTGTTCGAAGAACCCGAGGAGACACGGCCACAACTCGCCAGCAGCAGGCTGTGAGGCCCAGCAGCTAGATGAGGCGATCTGGAAGAATCTGGGGAAGCTGAGGAAGATAGATACGGGTGGGATGGACGGCGGCCTCTCGTAAAAGTAGAACTATAGGGGAACACGTTGATCAACGGGTGGATGACGCCGAGGGCGGCACCAAGATGATCTCGAACCAATACTCGACCTTGGCGCAATTGCCTTCCGTAAGATCGTAGATTAGTTCGACGTCCTCGGCGTTGGAGAGCGTGCTCCAATCGTCCCTTCCTATCGCTCTTCCTCGAAGAAGCCCCCGACCAAACCACCGATCGAAATTTCACGGCATCACATTCAAGGTGACGTGCGAAGCATAAACGCGCGAACGATGCACGCGCTGAATGGCTTTCTGAAAATCCGACTCGCTGGCTTTATAGATATTCGGGACGAACTTTTGCGGATTGCGGTCAACGAGTGGGAACCACGTGCTCTGTACCTGAACCATGATGCGATGCCCTTTGAGAAAAGCGTGGTTGATGTCCGGCATGACGAACTCGATTTTGGTTACCTCGCCCGGACGCAACGGCTCGGGCCGCTCGAAGCTGTTGCGGAAACGCGCGCGGAAGGGTTCGCCGCGCACGAGCATCTGGTAACCGCCCATGCGCACGCCGGTCGGATTCGGCTCCGGGTCGGGCGCATCATCCGGAAATACGTCGATCAGCTTGACGACGTAATCGGCATCCGTGCCCGTCGAAGAGACGTAGAGCGTCACCTTGACTGGCCCAGCCGCTGTCAAATCTTGTGCGAGCGGTTCCGTTTGATAGACGAGGACGTCCGGACGGCGCGCAGCGAAGCGTTGATCCTCGACCATGTACTCGCGCGTCATGCCGATGGCGATGCCGTTGATGTACGGGAC
>CAKZOF010000810.1 GCA_937135995.1 uncultured Pyrinomonas sp. | reverse complement strand
CACGCCCATCGTAGACAGCAACTACACAACCGTTGCAGTTTAAAACCGCGCTCGGGCGCGCGTGGTTACAGAAAGATTCCACGCTTCGGGACGGAGAGCAACGACGACCGGCATCGGGCGCGAAACGGAAGATGGCTGCAACAGATATTTAACAGAAGAACAATCTTCGCCGTGCGCTTCCTTTACCTCGAGCAAGCACGGTCAGCGCCTTTGCCCGCAAACGAGCGTTTCGCGGCGCTTGGTTCAAATGGCTAGAGGCTGGTTCGGTTGCGCGATCTATCGCGATGTCGTTCGAACGCCAGTTCGATCAAACGATCGAGCAGGCGCGGGAACGGCAATCCCGAAGCTGCCCACATCTTCGGATACCCGGAGACTTCGGTCAGGCCGGGCATGGTATTGATCTCATTGATGAGCAGTTGGCCTGTGTCCCGACGCAGGAAGAAGTCGACGCGCGCTAACCCGGCACCGTCGATAGCGCGAAAAGCGCGCTGCGCCATCCGCTGCACTTCGCGCGCGACCGCTTCGGGGATGGGCGCCGGCGTGACAAACTCGACGTGTCCCGTCTGCCCGTACTTCTCCGTGTAGTCGAGAAACGCGGTGCGCTGGTCCAGCACGACGTACTCGCCGGGCGCGCTCGCCTCCGGTTCGTCGTTGCCCAACACGGCGCACTCGATCTCGCGCACGTCGAGCGCTTCCTCGACGATGATCTTGCCGTCGTAGAGCGCCGCTTCGGCCATGGCCTGCCGGAGCGCCGCCGGGTCGGCGGCCCGATTGACGCCGACAGAAGAGCCGAGATTGGCCGGCTTGACGAAACACGGGTAGCCAATCTCGCGCTCGATGCGCGCGATCACTTCCGCAGGCGTGCGCTCCCACTCGGAGCGCAGGAACCAGAGGTGGCGGCAGACTGGCAAGCCGGCTTCGCGGAAGAGCGCCTTCATGATCACCTTGTCCATGCCGCACGCCGACGCGAGCACGCCGCAACCGACGTACGGGAGCCCAGCCATTTCGAGCAGCCCTTGAATCGTCCCATCCTCGCCATAAGTCCCGTGGAGCACGGGGAAGATGACATCCAGCGGGTCGGTGCGCAACGCGCCGTCGAAGCGCGCTAGCCCGCGCCAACTCGGATCGCCAATGATCGCCACCGCTTCGCCCGGCGCAACCGAACCGCACTCGACCAACGATGCGAGCGGCGCTCCGTCCGGCAGCAGATCGAGCGCGGCGGCGGGCGGCAGCCACTTGCCCTCTTTTGTGATTGCAATGGGAATGATCTCGTACTTGGAGCGGTCCAGCGCTTGGATGACGGCACGCGCCGAGCGGAGCGAGACTTCGTGCTCGCCCGACCGCCCGCCAAAGATGAGGCCCACTTTCAGTCTGCTCAAATCCTTCTCTCCAAGAATCTTGCTGCGGTCGTCTTGAGATCCGACGTGAACCTCGGTCGGTGCGCCGACTCTTCGCGCGTCGCTTTAAAGAATGGTTTTGCCGAGCGCCGAGAGGATCAACTCCACGCCGAGTTCCGCCGTTTTGTTGTTGACGTCGAGCACGGTGTTGATCTCGACCACTTCGAGCGCGCGCATGCCGCCTGCCTCGGCGATCTTCTCCATGGCGAGATGAGCTTCGCGGTAGGTCAACCCGCCGCGCACTACGGTTCCAGACCCCGGCGCATCGTTCGGGTCAAGCACGTCCACGTCGAGCGTAACGTGGTAACCGGCCGGAGCTTGCGCCGCGATGCGAATCGCATCGTCCATGCAGGCACTCATGCCGCGCTCGTCTATTTCACGCATGG
>CAKZOF010000809.1 GCA_937135995.1 uncultured Pyrinomonas sp. | reverse complement strand
GTGCTTGATCATCAGATTCAGTTATTTTAGCTCAAATTGTAGTACAAATCGTTCAATGCAAAGAGCGCGCTTCCTCCAAGGCAGAAGCTCCCGCGCAAATTATATCGCAAATTATATCAGGCGTCGCGGCGCATGAGATCGCGTTCACCTAGTTCTCGAGCGCGTCGGCGAACCGATCAATTCGGCGCATCCTCAACAGCAGGCCAAGCGCAATGGCAAGATGAAGCATCAAGGTGCATCTACGTGGTGCAACGAGGCGGCGGCAAAATCCCGGTGAAATTACCGCACGGCACCAAGATCGTCGTCGATGATCCGAGAAGGTAGGCGCACCTTGCGCACCTTGTTCACTTTACGCGAAAAAGCAAGCAGCTCACTACACAACAGAAATTAAGAGAGACAGCGATGATGTACGAAGTGGTGCCTCATGAAAGATAAAGGTGCGGTGTTTTCTAATTTCGTCGAAACTGATAAAGTATATGAAGCGCTGCAGCGAAAGTCCGCGTGCTTTGCTCAAAAGAGCCAGCCCGGACGCGCGCGCCCCCCGGAGAGCGCTGCGCCGCCCTCTGGAACGCGGCGCGCCTTCCGCTGCCGTCAAGCGTTCTTCGGCAGCGAGTCGGCGCCTTTCGGTGTTGACTTCTGCACCGCAGTTTCAAGGCAACTCCGCCTACGTCAACTACCCCACGCCTGAAGGCTGGGGCACCCGGCGCCGCAAAAATCCGTGGGTGAATCGCATTGCCACCGGGACGCTACGCGCGGCGAGCAACAGCTTGGCAGCGGCGTCGAATCCGCCAGAAGGAATTCCCGCGCCTTGCGGCCCTGGGGGAGGAAGTCGAAACCATCCTTGTAGCCATGAGCACACGAATAGAACGAAGTCTCTTTCTGACGATAGTTGTCTTAACGCTGTTTTGTTCGTATCCGTTCGCTATGATGTCGCAAAACATCTCGTCTGATCCCGCTGCGGCGAAGCCGCCGGTGGCGAAGAAGATCCCGAAAGTCATCACCGCACACGGCGAAACGTGGACCGATGATTACTTCTGGATGCGCGACAAGAAGAACCCTGAAGTGATCGCCTACCTCGAAGCGGAGAACGCTTACGCCGATGCGGTGATGAATCACACGAAGGCGCTGCAAGAAGAACTCTATCGTGAAATGCTTGCGCGCATCAAAGAGACGGACACCGATCCACCGTACCGCGAAGGTAACTACCTCTACTACACGCGCAGCGAGCAGGGCAAACAGTACAAGATCTACGCGCGGCGGCGCGGCTCGATGGACGCGCCTGAACAAGTCTTGCTTGATCTCAACGAAATGGCCAATGGCCATCCGTTCATGGCTATCGGCATCTTCGATGTCAGCCGCGACGAAAACCTGCTGCTCTATTCGACCGACACTACGGGCTATCGCGAATACACGCTTTACGTTAAAGATTTGCGCACCGGTCAAACCACGAAGATCGCCGAGCGCGTGAGCAGCGCTGCCTGGGCTGACGACAATCAAACGATCTTCTACGTCGCCGATGATCCAGTCAGTAAGCGGCCCTACAGGTTCTATCGCCATGTGCTTGGAAAATCTGGCGACGAACTTCTTTACGAAGAGAAGGACGAGATGTTCGCCGCGCGCGTCGGTCGCACGCGCAGCCGCGGCTTCATCCTGCTGACGCTGGCGAGCCACACGACTTCGGAAGTGCGTTACATTCCGGTGGACGCGCCTGAAGGAACTCTGCGCGTCATCGAACCGCGTTCTCACGGGCGCGAGTACTACGTGGATCACCGTGGCGACACCTTTTACATTCGCACCAACGATGATGGCGCGCTCAATTTCAAGCTGATGACAGCCCCCGTCGCCGATCCGCAACGAAAGAACTGGCGCGAACTTGTGCCGCATCGGCGCGATGTGATGCTCGAAGACGTTGATCTGTTCGCCGACTTTATGGTCCTGTCAGAGCGCGAACAGGGCCTGCCGCGACTGCGCATCACTGAGTTCAAAAGCGGTCAAACGCACTACTTGCAATTTCCCGAACCGGTCTATACGGCTTCGCTTGGCGTCAACCGCGTGTTCCGGACGCGCACGCTGCGTTACAACTATCAATCGTTCATCACGCCTGTGTCCGTTTACGATTATGACGTTGACAAGCGACAGAGCAAATTAGTCAAGCAGCAGCCGGTGCTCGGCGGTTATGATCCGACGCAGTACCAGTCGGAACGCATCTATGCGACGGCCAAGGATGGGACGCGGATTCCGATCTCGCTCGTCTATCGCAAGCCCCTCGTGCGCGATGGCCGCCGCCCGTTGTTGTTGCAGGGGTATGGTGCTTACGGCATTCCATTGAACGTTACGTTCAACTCGAATCGTTTGAGCTTGCTCGATCGCGGAGTTATTTTCGCCATCGCGCACATCCGCGGCGGCGGCGAACTCGGCAAAGCGTGGCACGATGCCGGACGGATGATGCAGAAGAAGAACACATTCACCGATTTCATCGCTGCGGCGGAACATCTGATCGCCGAGAAATACACCTCAAAGGATCGTCTGGTCGCGACGGGCGGGAGCGCCGGCGGCCTTTTAATGGGCGCGGTGGTCAACATGCGCCCCGACCTGTTCAAAGCGGTCGTCTCGTATGTTCCGTTCGTCGATATCATCAATACGATGATGGATGCTTCGCTGCCGTTGACGGCAGGCGAGTGGGAGGAATGGGGCGATCCCATCAGGAACGCGGAACACTTCCGTTACATGAAATCCTATTCGCCTTACGACAACATAGAGGCGAAAGAATATCCGGCGATGCTGGTCCGCACGGCGCTCAACGATAGCCAAGTGCTCTTCCATGAGCCGACGAAGTACGTGGCGAAGATGCGCGCACTGAAGAAGGACAAGAACCCACTGATCTTCAAGATCAACATGGGCGCCGGACACAGCGGAGCTTCGGGCCGCTACGATGCGTTGCGCGAGACGGCGTTCGACTACGCTTTCATCTTGTGGCAGCTCGGTCTGGCGGACGGTTGACGAAGTCGGTT
>CAKZOF010000808.1 GCA_937135995.1 uncultured Pyrinomonas sp. | reverse complement strand
CGAAACCCGCTCCGTCACCGGCGCGCAGTCGGTCGCCGCAAAGAGGGGCGCGCCGCCGCAAGTGACCACACGTGAAGTGAGCGCGACCGCTGATGTCCCGGGCGCTTCGCTGCTAGTGCGTAGCAGGGGCCGGTGAGTGGCAGTTCGCCGATCGGGCAATTGTCGAGCCGATTGCGTGAGATTTAAGACACGGTGGGCGCGCGCCGCACGATTCGTGGACGCAGCGGTTCGGACTGGGCCGATGTGATGGCGGTCCGCTCGGGGCATCTCGGCTGTTCATCTCGGCCGTCAAACGCTGATAGAGCGATGTGGCGAAAACCGGTTAAAAAGAGGAGACCGCGCGTTGGACTGGCGCTTTCCGGCGGCGCAGCGCGCGGCATCGCTCACGTTGGCGTGTTAAAAGTCCTGGTAGCCAACGACGTGCCCATCGACTGCATTGCGGGCACGTCGGCGGGCGCCATCGTTGCCGGCGCTTTCGCTGCGGGCATGCCGCTTGACGAAATCGAAGAGATTGGGCGTCGTTTGCGCTGGCGCGATGTCGGGCGCGTTGCCTTTTCGCGGCTCGGCATTCAGTCCAACGAGCGGCTCGAACAGATGATCCGGCAACGCTTTCCCGTGACGAGGTTCGAGCAGTTGCGCATCCCCTTCGCCGCCGTCGCCACGGACTTGCAGACGGGCGCGCCCGTCGTCCTCCGCGATGAAGGCGACATCGCTTTCGCCATTCGCGCCAGTTGCACTTTGCCCGGCTGGTACGTCCCCGTCATGGACAGCCAAGGGCGAAGGCTGGTCGACGGTGGTCTTGTCGCCAACGTGCCCGTCGCGGCGACGCGCGATCTCGGCGCTGAGGTGGTCATCGCCGTTGATGTCAACGCCGAGGGTGCAAAGTTCATGGGGGCGCCGCAATCAGCCATCGGCGTGCTAGTGCAAGCCATGCTTTGCGTGCAGCGCATCGCGACGGCCCACCAGCTAGCACAGGCGGACGTCGTCATCAAACCTGCCGTCGGCCACATCCGATGGGACGAGATGGCGCGAGCCGATGAACTGATCGAAGCTGGCGCACAGGCCACACAGCAATCGCTCGACGAGATACAGCGGTTGATTGCTCCGCCCGCGGAAGAGAGCAGGAGCGGTTTGTGGCGCTGGTTTCGCTCGCGCGAAGCCGAAACGGCAGGTGATTGAGCCGCAGCCTTCGAGCGCCCTTCTGCTCTACCTCTCGGGTTGGTCGAACAACCGAAACGGCAGGTGATTGAGCCGCAGCCTTCGAGCGATCCGTTGTCCACCGCTGTCAATCGCAGCGTGAGAGGTTGGTTCCCTTTGCTCAGGA
>CAKZOF010000807.1 GCA_937135995.1 uncultured Pyrinomonas sp. | reverse complement strand
TAGTCGCGTGACGCAAAGAGCTGTGATCCTTTCCAAGCCCGAACCGCAGTACACCGAGGAGGCGCGCAAAAATAATATCACGGGCACGGTGGTGTTGCGCGCCGTGCTCGCCTCCAACGGCGAGGTGACGAACATCCAGCCGATTCAACGTCTGCCTTACGGTTTGACCGAACGCGCCATCGCCGCGGCCAAGCAGATCAAGTTCCGCCCCGCGATGAAAGATGGACGCCCCGTCTCGCAGTACGTGCGGCTGGAATACACGTTCACCATCTACTGAGGAGTTCAGACGCCGACGAAACGCCGAGAGGCTCAGTCAACCGCGGTTGACTGAGCCTCGATTGTTGATGAGTTGACGAATCCCGTTCTCCGTGACTGGCGGGCGCGCGTTATCCGGCGAGCTTTTCGGCTACGCGACGGATGCGCGCCACCCCCTCTTGTAGCCTTGCAAGCGACGTCGCATACGAAATGCGAATGAAGCCTTCGGCGCCAAAACCGGCTCCATCGGTGACGACCGTGTGCGCCTCTTCGATCAACTTCTGTGTCAGCTCCGCTGAGGTGCGCACCGGTCCACGCAGGCAACCGCGCACGTCTGGAAAGGCGTAGAACGCACCTTCCGGCTCGATGACGCGAAAACCGGGAACGTCTCGCAAGGCGGTGATCAACCAGTTGCGGCGACGCTGGTACTCGGCGAGCATGGCAGCGACGCACTCTTGCGACCCGTTGAAGGCTTCTGCCGCCGCCCGTTGCGCGATCGAAGTCGGGTTGCTCGTCGAGTGTTGTTGCACTTTGAGCATCGCGCCGATCCACTCGCGCGGCGCAATCGCGTAACCAACGCGCCAGCCGGTCATTGCGTAGGTCTTCGAAAAAGAGCCGGCGATGCAAAGCCGCTCGAGCAGCGTACGGTCGAGCGTCGCCGCACTCCACGCTCCGGCGGGCGGGTAGACGAACTGCAAGTAGCACTCATCTGAGATGGCGTACAAGTCGTGCTCGGCGACCACTTCCATGATGCGCCGAAACTCATCCGGCGGGATGACGCGGCCCGATGGGTTGGATGGAGAGTTGATGATGAGCAGCCGTGTACGTGGCGTTATAGCGCGACGGACCTGATCAGCCGTCAGCGCGAAGTTCGTTTCTTCGGTCTCGATGAAGACGGGCGTGGCGCGAGCGAAAACGACGATCTCGGGAAACGTGACCCAGTATGGCTTTGGAATCAGAACCTCGTCGCCCGGATTGACCAACGAGACAATGGCGTTGAAGATCGCTTGTTTGCCTCCCGCCGTCGCCATTACTTCTGACGAATCGAAACGCGCGCCGAAGTGGCGCTGGTAATAGTCGACGATCGCCGCGAGCAACTGGCGCGTTCCGGCAGTCGGCGTGTACTTGGTCTCGCCCGCACGCAGCGCCTCGACGGCAGCTTGTTTGATGTGTTCGGGCGTATCGAAATCCGGCTCGCCCGGTCCGAGGTCGACTACGTCTATCCCGGCAGCGCGCATCTCGATGGCTTTCTGCATGGCCATCAAGGTCGAAGAGGTCTGCATCTTGGCGACGTTATCCGCGACCGGAAACTTCGTTCTGGTTAGCATGCTCTTTCGTCTTCGCCCTCTCGTCGTTTTCGCTGGAACGAACAGGATACCAAGAATCGCCGTTTGCGCGGAAATTAATTTTTTCAATCCTCGATCCGTGCGGGCGCGCTGCGCAAGGCTCAATCGCCTCTCGCTTCGACTGATTCGCCCGTGGAGGGGTTCGCGCTGAACTCTGCAGCGCGAGCGGCCCGATGAACGTTGAGCGTCGAGCCGCTCGCGGTGATCCACTGACCAAACCGCAAGGTTTTATTTCTTGCTCGCGCGCTTCACGGTCTTCTTGCTCGACTTCTTGCTCGCGCGTGTCGCTGACTTCTTGGCCGAAGTTTTCTTGGCCTGACCACTCTTCTTGCCGCCTTTCTTACCGCCTTTTTTGGCCGGAGATTTGTCGCTCTTTTTGCCGTAGCCGGAGCCGCCTGGTTTCTTGCCGCCGCCGGTCATTTTGTTGACGGTCGCCCAAGCGCGGCGTTCGGCCTCTTCTTCGGGCACGCCGCGTTGTTCGTAGCTCTCTTCAATGTGCTCGGCCTGTCGCTTCTGTTTGTCCGTGTATTTGGACTTGTCACCCCTTGGCATCTCGAACCC
>CAKZOF010000806.1 GCA_937135995.1 uncultured Pyrinomonas sp. | reverse complement strand
AGCCGCGTCACGATCTCAAAATAGTTCGTCGCCGTTTGGGTAGTCATAGGCGCTAATTTCGCTCTTCCAGAGCGATTTTCTTCCGTTATGTTACGCTATCTCGCTTCGCGCGCAAATATCCAACCGAAGCCGCCGGATCGAAAACCGTCCCTAATTGTAGCGCGATGCATTTTCCTCGCCGCAATCGCCGCTTATGCCGGAGAGAGTTTTAGCGACAGAGGCAGGCGAACACACAGAATACTACCGAACTCTCTGAACTATTCATCGACAAAACGCAAGGGCCCTTTCTTCAAGACCACGGCAGGTCGTTTAGATTTATGCTGCAGCCTCCACCGAAACGGGAAGATGCTTTTCGACGATCTCGCCATCCAAAAACCTGCGTTGCCATATCTCGAAATTGACGAGCGCCCACAAGCGCTCTTCGTGATTTGCGCCCGCTTCGTGTTCGGCGACCAAGCGGCGGACGAAATCCGGTTCGAACAGACCGCGACCGAGCGCGCGTTCGCTCAAAACGTACTCATCGACGATGTGACGGAACGGCCCGCGAAACCATTGTCCCACGGGCACGGGGAAACCCATCTTGCGACGCGATAGAATCTCCTCAGGCAGAATGCCTTTCATGCTTCGTCGCAAGACGTACTTCGTCGTCCAACCGCGCAACTTCAACCTTTCGGGCAACCGCGCCGTAAACTCCACCAGCTTGTAGTCCAGAAACGGCACGCGACTTTCGATCGAAGCGGCCATGCTCATCTGATCCTGCTTCATCAAAAGTTCGTGAAGATAAGTTTTGATGTCCGCATAAAGCAGCTTGTGAAGCAAACTCTGCGCTTCGGTCTTTCCGACGAGGCGCCGTATCTCCGCATAAGGGTCGAGCATGCCAACTGCCTCTTTGGCGTGCGCGGTGAGCAACTCTTGCTGCATCGTGCGCGGGAAGACGGCGAAATTGTCGAAATAGATGGACTCGATCTCCGCCGGAAGACAGAGAAAGGTGCGCGCAAGCTTTTGTCGCGTTCGGGAATGGACCGGTAGACCTTCGATGCGCTTTCTGATCGCCTCGCGCAAACGCTCCGGCACCGAGCGATGGTAGCGCTGGCCCAGCGCCAGATTGGCGATCGTTTTGCGGTAGCGCCCGTAACCGGCGAGCAATTCGTCGCTTCCCTCGCCCGTCAAGACGACCTTGACGTGCCGCTCGGCGAGCGCGGAGACGAAATAGAGCGCGACGCTGCTCGGATGCGCGATCGGTTCGTCTTCGTGCCATACGAGCCGAGGAAGCGCGTCGAAGAATTGCGTCGGCGTGACGACGATTTCGTGATGATCGGTCTTGAACTTCGCGGCGACCAAACGCGCGTAATGCAACTCGTTCGCTTCGCGTTCGGCGAACGCGACCGAAAAGGTCTTGATCGGCTCGGCGACCATTCCGCTCATCACGGCGGCGATGGCCGATGAATCGATGCCGCCCGAAAGGAACATGCCGAGCGGCACGTCGGCCATCAAGCGCAGTCGCACGGACGTGCGGAAAAGTTCGAACCACGCTGCGATCAGGTCTTCTTCTTTGCGATGCGCAAACTCTTCGCTCGGCGCGAAGTCAACGTCCCAGTATTTCCGTATTTCGATCCGGCCATCGCGCCACAGGAGCGTGTGACCCGGGAGCAATCTTTTTACGCCGCGAAAGAGCGTCTCTTCGCCCGAAGGCGCATGGTTGGCGAGATAATCGGGAAGCGCAGCGAAGTTTATCTCCGGTTTGACGAGGCCCGACTCGAAGAGCGATTTGATCTCCGAGGCGAACGCGAGCGAACCGTCGTCCGCGTGGAAGTAGTAGAGCGGTTTGACGCCCAATCGATCGCGCGCAAGAAGAAGCTCTTCTTTTCGCCGGTCCCAAATCGCAAAAGCGAACATGCCGCGCAGGCAGTGCACGCAATCCGCGCCGCGCTCTTCATAAAGGTGGATGATCGTTTCCGTGTCGCAGCGCGTTCGATACCGATGTCCACGCGCTTCGAGTTCAGCGCGATAATCCGCGTGGTTGTAGACCTCGCCGTTGTAAACGATCTGCACCGAACCATCTTCGTTCGCCATCGGTTGATGACCGGCGGCGACATCGACGATGCTCAACCGGCGATGGCCGAGTCCGACGCCGTCTTCGATGAACAGACCGCAATCATCCGGCCCGCGATGCGTGAGCACGTCGCGCATCTGCACGAGCGTCGCTTCGTTCACGCGCCGCTCCACGCGCTTCGGGAAGACTATTCCGCAAATGCCGCACATCTTTTGTCTGGGCGACGATGCTCCGACATCGCCCTTTCTTACTCCGCCTATCGCCTCATTCAGCGACGAGTTGTGGCGGAATTCCCTTTCCGGCAGAAGATCTTCGAAAATCGGACGTATAGAAACGATCCTCTACCGAGAAGCGCCGATCACCATCTATCGCCAACTCGTTTCCTGCCACTAGAACCACTTCTGCCAACTCCTCGCCCACAAACCGCAGCCAAGCCCAGCGGCAATTGGTCTCCATTCTCCTCCCACTCGTTGAAACTTTCAACCACTCGCCGTTCCCGATCAACACGACATCGCGTTTCGCATCGCCGATGATCTCGAAGGCGCGTCCTCCACAACACTCCACTTCGCGGACGATGAAATGCTCTGCGGTCTGCGGAATAAGCAAGGTCACGAGTTCGACTCCGTCGCGAATGCGCGCTTCGAACCGCACCGTTGTCGCTCGCTCGCGCGCCCCGTAGCAACGCGATACCCAGCTATCTTCGCAGCGCAACTCGCCTTCGGCGCCGAAGATGAATATTTCGATTCCCGCTCGCCCACGAGCGTTTTCGCGAATGACAAACGCATCACCTTCGCGCTTTACAGCGGGCGAAGCGTCTGGCACGAAGTGGAAGTGGAGCGCGCAAAGGTGATCGCCAGCCGCACTCACCAGATCGCGCATGACCCAGTAATCGCCCTTGAGAAAGAACACACTGCGCCGATGCCGAGCGCCGACCGATTCGTACCCATCGTGCTCGCCTTCGAAAAGATCGAACCGCTGATCGCTGATCCACTCGATGGCGCGCGCCTGCGCGATGCTCTTCCATGTGAAGGGACCGTCCGGCTCCGATGAAGAGAGTCCATCGATGGTGAGCGCATTGTGCATCGCGGAAGAGCGAAAACGCCGGCGCTCAAGATCGGAGCCGGTGTAGGTGTAGGTTCCCGGATCGACCAGAAGCGCGCGCCCGCGCGCCGCGAGATCGAAAGCGAGCACATCTGCGTGCGCGTGGCCGCAATTGAGGACGCCGTGCGGCCCGCAATCGATGAGCATGTAGTTTGCATCTTGCGTCCAGCCGTCACGCAGAACGTAGTAGCCGCCCGAGGTGAAAGCGCGCGACGTCCCTTCAGGCGCGTGTGGCTCTAAGCGATCGAGAGCACGTACGCCTTCCGGCCCGAGTAACCACAGCGTCTCTTCGGCTGCTTCGCCTGCGACGAACTTGTAATCGCCGCGCCCGAAGATCGCCGCGCCGTTCGACAGCGCCGAACGGAAGTCATCCGGCGCGCGCTGGTCCAGAGTCAAAAGCCTCCCGCCGTCGTCGTCGCCGAAAAGCGGCGTCGTCCCATCGGGCCGCGTGATGGCCATCAAATGGTCCAGCAATGCGGTCAATTTCTCTTCCAAAATGGCCGGCACCTTTTCGCCGTTTCTCTTTTTGAGCAACAGGAAGTGCGTGTAAAAGTCCGTCGTGTAACGATGATAGTAACTCGATTGCTCGAAATAGACTCCGTCGGGCCGGACGTGCCGATCCAGCTCCCGCATCAGTATCGCTTCACCTTTCGCTTTCCACCGCGCGGCGCAAGAGAATTCAGGCAACAACGTGCCGAGGTAGAAGAGGCCCAGCGCTTCGCCCGTCAAGTGCGTGTTTGGGCTGAAGTAGGTCGAAAGGTAGGTTTCGATGTGGCGTCCGTGCAGGTAGAGGTATTTGAGCGTGCGCGCGAACAGATCCGGCGTCAACGACGGAGAGTCTTTGAAGAAGTGGAGCGCCCACAGCCACGAGATAGCGCGAAAAGCGACCTCCAGACTACTGGCCCAGTTGATGCCGATCTTGGGCGGATTCGCTTCCATCCACGAAGTGAGATGCTTGACGAATGTTTGCGCGAAGATCTCATCGCGAGTGAGCCAGTAAGCGCGCCCGAGCACGGCGAAGTGCTGGTGCCGGTTCAGCTCCCAAGTTATCTTCTTGTCGCCGGCGACGGAAGCATCCAAGTAATCTATCTTGCTCCAGTGCACGCGCGGCGCACGCTTGCCCGACGATGGTTCGAGATGCCAGTCGGGCGGATCGCCGAAATTCAAATCGCGGTGGCCGAGAAGATCGAACCGCCCGGCAACGATCTTTCGCGCCCGCGCGACCGCCTCTTCCTCTTTTTGCGGCCAGCGCCGCCGAAACTCGGCGACTGTTTCTTCTGGGCATTCGAAAGCCGCGAAGAATCGAGGGACACGCGACGTTTTGAAACGGCTTAACAGATTCTCCGTTGAACGGACCTGACCGCTAGTTTCCCCATTGAGCGCGCGGATCAATTGTCTATCGCTCGGCAAACGTGCGTGCGAGGATAGACCCCAACGTTCCGATAGAGCAGCCAGATACTGAGCTGCACGCCCGCGCAACTCGTTGGGACTCTTTCCCCGTACTTTCTCCAGCTTGTTGAGCCGCAAAACGATCATCTTTCTTGAAAGCTAGCAACCTCTTCGCTTTCCATTCCCTTGCTTTTCCGCAGGACCTCTCCGTATCCCGCTAACCTTTCATAGAGACTCAACCAATCATGCCGCACGTTCTCCCATACGTATTTACGACATTCATCATGGGCGTTGGCGATGATGCGCAAAGCCAGCTCTTGATCTTCGATCAATCGGATGGCGGAAGCTGCCAGTTTTTCATGATCGTTTTTCGGAACCAGCAATCCGGTCCGCTCGTGCGTGACTATGTACGGGATGCCGCCAGCATCTGTGGTGACCACTGGCGTGCCAGCCGCGAAGGCTTCGATTATTGAGTTAGGCATGTTATCCACATTAGGACTGTTCAGGAAAATGTGCGCCCGGTCATACAGTTCCGGCATGCGGTGCGGCGGCACAGCTCCTAAGAATTCGACATTGCGCAGGCCCAAGCTGACAGCCAAATCATGCAAACGATCCCGTTCGCTTCCGTCTCCGGCGATTATCAACAGAGCTTCAGGAAATCGCTTTTGTATGAGCGAGAACGCGCGCAATGTGCAAGCGACGTTGTAGTGTGGCTCGAAATTTCGGTTCGACAGGAAGATTGGCCGCAAAGGACTCCGCTCCCGGAAGATGAAGCGCTCCGTCTCCACCGTATTGTAGATCGCCCTCGCTTTCAAACCGAATTCGCTGAACACATCCACTAAATACGAAGAAGGCACGACTATTTCATCGGCGAGCTTGATCGTCGGGATCGCAGTCCGTCTCCAACGTCGAAGATGGTCTTTAGCATGACCGCTATGATAATTGAGCACTATACTTTTCCCGCAAAACCGTGCGACGAGGATAGCTGGCGCTGAAGCTAAAACAAATGAGAAGTAAGCTGCTGAGGAGACATGAACAACGTTGTAGCGAGGAACTTGCCGCAGCAGCTTAGTCAAATAGAGGATCGAAGTCAGAACGGTGCGTAGATATTTTATTCTCCTCTGCAATCGCCCTATGCTTCCCGGGAAGCGTGGGTTGATCGGCAGAAAATCCACTTCCAGACCAGGCTCTCGGCGAAGATTGTTCAATAATCTCTGTGCTTGCACAGCTTGCCCACCGAGTATATCGAGCGAAGGAGCGATCAACAACACCCGCAGTAATCCTGCACTGATAGACTCATGATAGCTATGTCTCGTTGAATCTAAATTCAAAGCTTCTATCGAATGCGCAACCATACTTCACCCTAGAAGCCCAAATGAGAGTCCCTACGAACTGAATCTTGCAGGGGATTGCCCAGAAGTGTTTTCGCAAGCAATCTTTCGTACAATCCTTCTGTACGCCGAATTAGCGCTTCAACCGAGAAAAGTTTTTGCACTCTAGCGCGCCCGCGCTCGCCCATTCGCTTGGCCTTCTCCGTATCACGGAGCAACTCGATGATCCTTTCAGCCATCGCGGCATCATCTCCGGGTCGAACCAAGTATCCCGTTTCACCTTCAATAATCGCTTCGCGCGCGCCGCCGACATCGGTCGCCACCACCGGCTTTCCGGCAGCCATGTATTCGAGTATCGAATTAGAAAAGCCTTCCGCGCGCGAACTCAACACACACACGTCGGAGATGGCGAGTAGCTCCGCTACGCGCTCGCATCTTCCGAGGAAGAAAGCCCGCCCTTGCAGACCAAGCTGCGACGCATACTCTCTTAGTGAGTCCATCAGTTCGCCTTCGCCTGCAAGCGCGAATCCGACATCAGGCACCGCTTCGGCCACGCGCTGTGCTGCACGCAAGAAGGTCCGGTGATCTTTCACCTCGTTGCGCATGTTAGCGACAATCGAAACGAACCTCATGCCATTCGACCGCCCTAAAGCTAGCAGCACACGCTCTGGC
>CAKZOF010000805.1 GCA_937135995.1 uncultured Pyrinomonas sp. | reverse complement strand
CCCTTCGGCGGGGCCAAGGGCGGCATCATCTGCGATCCGCAACAGATGTCGCAGGGCGAACTGGAGCGCTTGACGCGCCGCTATGCAGCCGAATTGATCGACATCATCGGACCGGAGAAGGACGTGCCCGCGCCCGACATGAACACCAACGAACAGACTATGGCTTGGATCATGGATACCTATTCCATGCACGCGCGCCACACGGTGACGGCCATCGTCACGGGCAAACCGGTGGAACTGGGCGGATCGGCGGGGCGGCGCGAAGCCACCGGACGGGGCCTGCTCTTTGTTATCAATGAGGCGATCAAGCGCTTCAAGATGACGCCGCCGCAGACGCGAGTCGTCGTACAAGGGGCGGGCAACGTCGGCGGAACAGCGGCGCGCTTGTTGCACGAAGCGGGCTACAAGGTGATCGCCATCTCTGACATTCACGGCGGCATCTACAACCCGAATGGGTTGGACATCCCAGCAGCGCTCGATTACCTCCAGCGGACGCGCTCGTTCGAGGATTACCCGGATGCCGAGCAGATCACCAATCAAGAGTTGCTCGAACTCGATTGCGATGTGCTGGCCCCGTGCGCGACAGAGAACCAGATCACCTCGCACAATGCCGACCGTATCAAGTGCAAAGTGCTGGCCGAAGGGGCCAATGGCCCGACCACTGCCGCCGCCGACAGCATCCTCCACGAGAAAGGCATCTTCGTTATCCCCGACATTTTGGCCAACGCCGGCGGCGTGACGGTCTCCTATTTCGAGTGGGTGCAAGACCGGATGGGCTATTTCTGGCGGGAGGATGTGGTCAATGAGCGGCTCCAAGATGTGATGGTCGCCAGTTTCAACGATGTCTGCCGGTACGCCGACCGCCATCGGGTCGATACGCGGACGGCGGCCTACATGCTAGCCATCGACCGCGTGGCGTACGACACGCGCATGCGTGGGTTCTATGCCTGACAGGGCGGCGGCGGAAAATTTTTCGGCTAAGTCATAAAAAAGACTTGATTTCCGCGCCGAGCTAAGGTATGGTCTGCCGGAAGCCGACGCGCAAGTCGGGCGCGCCTTGCCCGGATGGGCCACCGGGACGGCTGAGCGAACTAGATTTTTGACACGGAAAATGATATTTGAACGCTCGCGCTTCGGCTCCGACCGGGCCGGATCAAGGCCGAAGCCAATGCGAGCTTGAGCGACCGTTTGCCGAACTGGCGGCACGTCTTTTGCTCGGGGAGGCGTGCAGTGCGCGATCTTGTGTTCTCATCCGAGACGCAGGGTCGCTGTGGTTCTACGATTCCATCTCGCCTGCGCGGCGAGAGCGAATTAGAGACTGAACAAATTGAAACAACTCGTTTCGCAGGAGGAATGCGATGAGATTCGCGAGAGGAGCGCTCGTTGCCGCGCTCGTCATTGTGATGTTGTGTGCCGCAGCGTCCGCGCAAACACTCAGGCCGGAGACTGATCCGCGAAATCTGGCTCCGACCGTAGGAACGGGAGGCCCCGTCGGTGGGCCGACTGGTCTGTTCACCATCTACGACGGACAGACACTGCGGCGTGGAGAGTTCACCTTCAGCTTCGGATATAGCAACTACGATCGCGACCCCGGTAACGTCGACATCACGGAAGCGCCGATCAGCTTTCAAATCGGACTTTCGGACTACCTAGAGCTATTCTTCAACACCGACGCCTACCGCGGGATCAAGGTCAACAACCCACGACACCTGTCGAGCTTCTATTTGCCGAACTCGCGCTTCTTCAGCGCGCCAGCGATCGTGCTCGCCCCGACCGGGCCAAACGTCGGGCAGCAGGTCGCTGCCGCTGGCGCACTCTACAGGCCACCTAACTCGCAGCCGTTTGTTCCATTCCCGTATGTGGGTGGATCGTGCGGCAACTTCGGGTTAGCGGTGCCACCGCCGGGCGCGCGGTTCGGCTTCCCCGGATTCAACGCGCAAGTCGGCACGCCCTCCGGCACGAAATCCAACTTCGGTGCGGCGGCCAACTTCCCATGCTTGGGCTCGGTCTTCGGAAGCATCCTGCCCGGCGTTGTGTTGGCGACCGGACCGATCCCGGGCTTCCCCGGCGGGCAGCCGAGCATCGAGGGACCAGTGACCTCGACGCTGCAGCCTGCTTACCTGCCTGATGCGCCGTTCATCAACCGTTTGTACGGCGAATCAGCCTTCAGCACGTTCGTCGTCGGCGCGAAGTTCCGTTTCACCGGGCCGAACAATCCGCTCGGCGTCGGCTTGATCCCGTTCTACCGTTTCTACGCCGACAAAGCGGATGATGCTGCGGGCTTCAACCAGTTGCAGCGCGGCGCCAGCCCGGGCGGTGACATCGGCGACTTCGGCTTGATCTTCTTCATGGATGGCCGCCTCAGCCGATCGGTCAACGTCTCGGTCAACTTCGGCTACATCCTGAACAGCAATCCGCAGAGCGAAGCCTTCGGCACGGGCAAAGTCACCTTGCTCGACCGGCCCGACGAGTTCATCGCGGGCGTCGGTTTCGACTTTCCGGTCAACAAGTACTTCCAGCCCATCGCCGAACTTCGCTCGACGCAGTACGTCGGCGGGCGCACGCCCAACGCTTTCGAGAACAG
>CAKZOF010000804.1 GCA_937135995.1 uncultured Pyrinomonas sp. | reverse complement strand
TCGGGGATCGGAATGGCGGAAAGAAGCGCCCGTGTGTACGGGTGAAGAGGACGCACGTAGAGTTCTTCGGCTGGCGCGACCTCGACGATACGCCCGAGATACATCACGGCGACGCGGTCGGAGATGTGTTCGACCACCGCCAATCCATGTGAGATGAAGAGATAAGCGAGGTCGAATTCGGCCTGCAAGTCTTCGAGGAGGTTGATGACTTGCGCCTGCACTGAGACGTCCAGCGCCGAGACCGGTTCGTCGGCGACGATCAGTTTCGGGTTCAGCGCAAGCGCGCGGGCGATGCCGATTCGTTGCCGTTGACCGCCGGAGAATTCGTGTGGATAACGGTTCATATAATCGGGATCGAGTCCGACTTTGCGCAGCAGTTCGGCGGCGCGCTCGCGTCTTTCACGCTTGTTGCCAAGCCGATGGATGACGAGCGGTTCGGCCACGATGTCGCCCACCTTCATGCGCGGATCGAGCGAAGCATACGGGTCTTGAAAGATGATCTGCATGTCACGACGCAGCGCCCGCAACTCGCTTCGTCCGAGCGCCAGCACGTTGCGCCCTTGGAATGACACCTCGCCGCGCGTTGGCTCGATCAACCTGAGCACGCAACGTCCGACGGTGGATTTGCCGCAACCGGATTCGCCGACCAGTCCGAACGTCTCGCCACGAAAGATGTCGAAATTGACGCCATCGACGGCGCGCACGACCTCACCGCCTCCGCGCACGGGGAAATGCTTGACCAGATCGCGCACGCGCGAGAGCGGCTCGGGCGAAACGGCGCCCGCCGATTGATCCAGTGCCGAAGCCTTGCCCGGTTCTGCCCCGCGCATCATCCGACCACGCTCCCTTGCCGGGCCGATGTCCGGACCTCGGCTCGTTCGTCGTACAACACGCAGCGCACGCGCACGTCTTGACCGAGTAGATAGAGCGGAATGTCGCCTTCGGTGCAGCGCGCCATGCGGTGCGCGCATCGCGGCGCGAAGTGGCATCCCGACGGCAGCGCCGTCAGTTTCGGCACGCTGCCCTCGATGGCGACGAGCCTTTCGGCCTTGCGCACTTCGGCCAGCGTCAGTTTGGGCACGGAGCGCAGGAGACCTTCCGTGTACGGGTGCTTGGGACGGGCGAAGAGTTCTTCCACGGGCGACTCTTCGACGACGCGCCCGGTGTACATGACAATCACGCGGTCAGCCGTTTCGGCGACGACGCCGAGATCGTGCGTGATCAAAAGGATGGCGAGTGCTCTGGTCCGACGCAGGTTGTCGAGCAGTTCGAGGATCTGCGCCTGGATCGTCACGTCGAGCGCCGTCGTCGGCTCGTCGGCGATCAGCAAGCGGGGTCGCCCCGCGAGCGCCATCGCGATCATCACGCGCTGGCGCTGCCCGCCCGAGAGCTGGTGCGGGTAGGCGTCGACGCGGCGCTCGGGCTCGCTCGAGCGGTCCACGGCGGCGAGCGCCGCCCCGTAGTACGTGGCGGCGCGGCGCAGGTGGGCGAGGGCGGTGGGGCGCCGGCCCGTCCGCAGGGCCGTCAGGCCGTCGGCCCAGATCGCGCCGGCGGTGGCGGGCATCGGCACGTCTTCGCTGCCGATGGCGTCGGTGATGGCATTGATGACGGCGGCCGGCGCCGCGATCGCACCCGCCTCGCCGCAGCCCTTGGCGCCCAGCACGTTGGTGCGCGCGGGAACGGGGTGGCTGTTGAAGGCGAAGAAGGGCGCGTGCTCCGCGCGCGGCAGGCCGTAATCCATGTAGCTGCCGGTCAGCGGCTGGCCGTCCTCGCTGTAGGCCACGCGCTCGATCAGCGCCTGGCCGATCCCCTGGGCGATTCCACCCTGCACCTGGCCGGCGACCAGCATCGGGTTCACGACAACCCCGCAATCGTCGACGCCGACGAACCGGTCCAGGGTGACCGCGCCGGTCTCTGGATCGATCCGCACCACCGCGA
>CAKZOF010000803.1 GCA_937135995.1 uncultured Pyrinomonas sp. | reverse complement strand
GCACGTTGGCGAGCGCGTGCGTGCCGTGGTCGGTGAACGCGCGCGCCGCGCCTTTGTCGTCTCCAATCGACGCGTGTGGGCGCTCTACGGCTCGCTGGTCGCCCAAGGGTTGCAACGCCGCGGCTTCGACGTCGTCCACTGGCTGATGGGCGAAGGCGAGCGGCACAAGAATTTGCGCACGGTGGAAAGGGCTTTGGAGCGCTTGACGGAAGCGCGCTTTGAGCGGAGCGATGTCGTCGTCGCGCTTGGCGGCGGCGTGGTCGGCGATCTCGCCGGATTTGCGGCGGCCATATACCTGCGCGGGCTCGCCTTGGTACAGGTGCCGACGACGCTGCTGGCCCAGATAGATGCGTCCGTCGGCGGCAAGACGGGCGTCAACATGCGCGCGGGCAAAAACCTCGTCGGCGCTTTTCACCAGCCGCGCGCCGTCATCATCGACGTGGAGACTTTGAAGAGCCTGCCGCGACGCGAGCTTGCGGCCGGCTGGTGCGAAGCGATCAAGCACGGCGCTGTGGGCAGCCGGGCGCTTTTCGAGGCGACGCGCGACCGATTGGCCACGGGCGCTCCGTTGAGCGACCGCGACGCTTTGGCCGATTTGATCGCGGCCCACTGCGCCTTCAAAGCGGAGATCGTCGCCGGCGATGAACGCGAGGAGATGACGCGCACGGATCGGCGTTCGCGGCGCATTTTGAACTTCGGCCACACGGTCGGCCATGCGCTCGAGGCCGTGACCGGATACCGCCGTCTGCGCCATGGCGAAGCGGTCGGCTACGGCATGATGGCGGCAGGCGAAATCTCGGCGCAGCTCGGGCTGCTCGCGCGCGCGGAATTGGAGGAGTTGCGCGCTGCCATTGGATTGGCCGGTCGCTTGCCGAAGCTCCGAGGCGTCGAGCCGGAAGCTGTTCTTGCCGCCCTGCGGCTCGACAAGAAATCTTTCGGCGGCGAATTGCACTGGGTTCTGCTCGAAAGCATCGGCTGCGCGCGCATCGTTCCAGAGCGCGAAGTCGCGCCATCCGTGGTGCGCGCTGCGCTGCGGTCCGTTCTCGATTGAATGGTCTGACCCGGTTGAGGAGGTGTTCCCACGATGTGCAGAAGAATGCGCGTTGAAAAGGACCATGGACAGCTTGCCGCTCGACACGCGAACGAGCGAGGCGGGGCGAGCTTGAAGTTTGTTCTCGTCGTCGCCGTTGTTGCGCTCGCCGCCTACTCGCTGCTGCAGTACGTGCCCGTCGCCATTCAAGCGTACGGCTTGAAGGACTTCATGCAGGAAAAGGTCAACATCGCGGCGGCGACGGGTAAATCCGCCGAGTGGGTCGTCAAAGAGATCAAAGCTGGCAGCGAGCAGTACGGCATGCCGCCCGATGCGGTGGTGCAGGCGCGGCAGAACAGCGGTCGAATGGAAGCGCACGTGCAGTTCACGCGTCCCATTCAATTTCCCGGCTTCACCTACCAGTATTCGTTCGACTACACGGCGCGAAGCAACAGCTTCCTCTCTTCGGAATAGTCCGCAGCGGCGCGACGCGAAAGGCAACGGTCGTTTGGGCGCCGATAGGCGCGCTTCAGCTTGGTGCGCTCGCCAGCGCGTGCTATAACGTCGGCGTGCATGCCATCGGGTCGAACGCATGACCTCGTGACGTTGCTTTCGCTCGCGCCGACGGCCGTTTTGGCGTGGACTTTGACGCGCGATCCGGCGACAAGCGCACTCGTCGTCGCGGCCACGCTCTTCGGCGGGTTGATGTTCGGTCCCGATCTCGATACGGCCTCGCGCCAGTACAGCCGCTGGGGACCGCTTCGTTTCATCTGGTGGCCATATCGCGTCTTCTTCGCGCACCGATCGCGGTGGTCGCACGGGCTGCTTTTTGGAACGCTCGTGCGCGTCTTCTACTTCACGGGCATCGTCGCGCTTCTGCTGATTGCGGGCGTTTACCTGCGCGCGCTTTTCGTCCACGGCGCCGCCCCGGGCATGACCGAAATGCTCGAAGCTTGGAGCGCGATTCAACGCGAGATCGAAAGCGCGGTCGGCCGGCGGGCAATGTTGGCAGTGGTCGCTGGGCTGTGGTGGGGCGCTGCGATCCACACGCTCCTCGATGTGCTCGCGTCCATCGCGCGAAAGCTGCTCGACATCTTCTGATCCCTCGACTGCTGATCTCTCGCGACCGCGGCGATTCAAGCAGTGAGCGTCCCCGTGGTGTGCGGCGCAAAATCGGCCTGGCGTCTTCCGCCGATCTCCCACGTTTGTCGCTGAGAAGCGGGAATGGCGTTGAAAAACGCTCGATCGCACGCCATGCGTGCGCGAAAGGATCGGCACGGCCGCCATCCGAAGAGACCGCTTTCGGTCGCGGGCGGTGCCAGTCTTTTTGCAAGGCGCGTCGGCTATTCGCCGAGACGAGTTTGCGCGAGCCTGAGCGCTTGACGGCGAACGGCTTCCGAAACGTTTCTGTTCTGCGCCAGCGCCCGAAGATCTTTGGCGTAGAGGCGCGGCAGGATGTTCATGGCGGTCGGAATGGGCGTGCGCGGGTTGCGCGCTAGGTTGTGAATGATCGGGTAGGAACGCGCCCATGCTCGGTTGAGCGCGATCAAACGCAAGACCTCTTCGGGCACGGTACGCATGGCGGCGATGGTTTCGACCTCTTGATCCGTCAGGCGCGGATTCTTGATAACCGCGGTGGCGACGATCTTGTTCGCATCGCGGATCAAGATGTTGCGGACTTCGCGGTCGCCTTTGAGCGCCAGTTTGACCCGATCCTTGACGCTCATCAGCATGATGCGACGGATGAGCGAGATGCGTTCCGGCGCGACCGCGTCGTCGCCTTGCATCTCAGCGATGATGCGCTCGACATTGCTCGCGCGTTGCGCCTCGGTCTCTTCGACCAGCTCTTCGATCTTCTCGAGCGGCAGCCACGAATCGTCGAGATCGACGTCGGAAACCTCGATGTGCGCCGCCAGCAACCACAGATCTTGTTCGGCGATCTGGTGCGTGCCGATCGATTCCGCCGCCTCGACAAACTCGGCAGCGGCGACGAACCCACGCGCGCGCATCTCTTCGGCGATCTGGCGCGCGCCCCGTTCCTTTTCGAAGAACTCGCGGCGCGTTTCAGTGGCGCGGCGTTCGGCTTCGGGGGTGCGCGCCGGGTTCTGCAAAATGGCTTCGATGATCTCGGGCGTGCGGATCAGACGCTGCTGATTGATCGCGATCGTTTCGAGCAACACGCCGTCGTCGGTTGCGCGCGCGATCTCCAACACGGCCTCATCCGGCGTGCGCTCGTCGAGCACAAGCACTTCGTGTACGCGGCGACCAAGGTCGCGCCGCGAAGCGAAATAGGCCAAGGCGCACGGTGAGAGTTCGCCAGCCCTGAGCGGGGCGAGAACGTCTTCCTCTTTTTGGGCGAGAAGCGATTCTTCAGCCGCGTGAGCGATCTCCTCGTCGTCCGCCGCGCGTAATCCAATCAGTATTTCGATCAGGTCGGCTTGCGGCAGCGGCAGCAGGCCGCGCGCCGCCGCCAGGCGCGCCTGCCGTGGGGCTGTGCCGGAGAGTATCGCTTGAACTAATGGGTTGGGCGAACCTTCGTGCATGCTGTTTAAACTTTTAACATAGAGCGAAAGCTTTGACCAGAGTTGAGTTTGAGGGACCTGAAATCCAAAAATCTGGATGAAGAAATCCAAATTTTTGGATTTCTTCATGTTGACTCGCCTCGAGGTCTCCAGCGCAACGATACAAGTCCTTGCATATCAAAGGTTTGGTCCTTCGGCAGAGACCACCACTTTTCTGGCCTGATTTTTGCTTCAAAAGACATGTTACGGTGATTCTAATGCCGTAATGGTCTTAATTTTCGCAGACAAGGAGTAGATCCGATGAGAAGGTTTCCGGTTCTATCCTCGGTATTGACGCTGTTGTTATGCTTGACTGGGGTCGTCTTCGGTCAAGAGACAACGGGGAGCATCGAGGTCACTGTGGCTGATGTGACGGGCGGTCGTGTCGCTGGGGCCACCGTCCGCATCACCGGTCCGGGTTTCGACCGTACGGTGACGACCGATGATCAGGGATTTGCGCGTATTCTGCAGGTTCCACCTGGAGTCTACACTGTCACGGCATCGGCAACCAACTTCCGCTCGGCGGAACAGGGCAACGTTCAAGTCGTGCTGGGCAAAGTTACTCCAGTGGAATTCAAGCTCGAGGCGGGCGGCGTTCAGGCGCAAGTGGTCGTCCAAGCGACTGAAGTGCTGCCAATCGACCCGACAGGAAGCAAGATTCAAACCAACATCACGGCGCGAGATGCGGAACTGCTCCCCAAGGGAGTCAATTTTACGACCATTTTGAAGGTTGCGCCGGCCGTTCGGCGCGAGCCTCTTGCTTCCGGTTTGCAAATCGACGGGGCAAGTGGGGCAGAGAACACTTTCATCATTGATGGTCAAGAGGTGACCAATTTCCGTACGGGTCAGTTGAACGTCAACAATAATTTGCCGTTCCAGCTGATCCAAGAGATTCAAGTGAAAAGCAATGGTTTCGAAGCCGAGTTTGGCGGCGCCACGGGTGGCGTGATCAACGTCGTAACGCCAAGCGGCGGCAATGATCTCCATGGTCAATTCGGCCTGCAATTCGATACTAGCAATCTTTCCGTCAGTGGTACTTACACGGATTTTGGAAGCGGGACGTTGACCGGATTGCAGGATACCCGCCCCATTCTGATCGCTGATCCGAACAAACTCACCTATTTCGATCCCCGAGGGAAGACCTCTTGGCTCAATACTTTCCCGAGCTTCAGTCTTGGCGGTCCGATAGTCAAAAACAGGATCTGGTTCTACACCAGCTTCTCCCCACTGTTCTACAGCACAAAGAGGACTTTCACCTTCCAGAATGGGGAGACCGTCACCTTCCGTCAAAACGAGCGATGGGACTATGGCTTTGCCAAGCTTGACGGCCAAGTCAGCGACACGCTTCGTTTAAGCGGTAGCTACACCTATAACCCGCGTCGAATTCATGGCAACGTGCCAGACTTCACGACTCTTGTCGCCGCGCCCAGTCCGCTGGCAATCGGCGAGGGGTTCGCTCTGCCAACTGGTGGGACTTTCTCTTATGCCAACCTCGGCGGGCGCGTTCCCGCTTCCAACGTCAACGGCAACGCTGTGTGGACGCCGACACCCCGGCTGGTCATCAACGTTCGAGCTGGACGCGGCTACCTCAACGAGAAGGGAAGTTCTTACGGCATTCCACGGCTAACGCGGGTGCGCTGCATCACGGGAAGCCCGGCGGGTGGATGCGCGAGTGGTTTCTCCTCCATTCCGACTAACTTCCAGACGAACAAAGATATCTCCATTCGCAACACGCTGGATGCCGATGCCAGCTATCTGGTCAGCAGCTTTGGTGGCCGCCATCAGTTCAAGTTCGGCTATCAGCTCAACAAGATCACCAACGATGTGGATGAGGGGTATTTCGATCTTGGCGAGGTTCGCCTCTTCTATGGTCGAAGCTTCTCCGGCATCGGCAGCCGCCCGGGGGAGATCGGTTATGGCTACTTGCAGCGTTTCGGCACCCTCGGCAAAGCTGGAAGCAAGAACCAGTCTTTGTTTGCACAGGACAGCTGGCAGCCGTTCCGCCGACTGACGCTTAACCTCGGCTTCCGCATTGAGCGGGAAGATGTTCCGTCCTTCTCGCCCAACGGCGTGCCGATCATCTTCGATTGGCTCGACAAACCGGCACCGCGACTCGGCTTCGCTTATGATGTGCTGGGTGATGGTCGGTGGAAGGTTTTCGCTAGCTACGGTTGGTTCTACGATCGCTTCAAATACGAGTTGCCGCGTGGTTCCTTTGGTGGCGATAAGTTCCTGCGCGACTATTTCCCGATTTTGGCGAGCAGTCCAAACTTCGCGACCTACACGCGCGACTATGCGCTTCGCAACAGCCAATTGCAGCTTGATTTCCGTGTGCCGTCGAACAGCCGCGATGATAATCGGATCGACCCGGATCTGAAGGCGGCGCGGCAGAGTGAATTCACTGTCGGCACGGAACGTGCCATCGGCCGCGATCTGGTGTTCGGCGCGCGCTATACGCACAAGCAGATCGACCGCGCAATCGAAGATGTCGGCATCTTCGATGCTGTGGGCAACGAACTCTACTTCATCGCCAATCCGGGGTT
>CAKZOF010000802.1 GCA_937135995.1 uncultured Pyrinomonas sp. | reverse complement strand
GTCGATGCGCCGCAAAGCGCTCGTCGGGTACGGGCAACAGTTGCGCGAAAAGCAGAAGGTCAAGCGCATCTACTTCGTTCTCGAGAGGCAGTTTCGTAACTATTTCGAGCGCGCCGCACGCATGCGGGGCGTGACGGGCGAGAACCTGTTGGTGCTGCTCGAACGCCGGCTCGACAACGCTGTCTATCGCGCCGGTTTCGCTACCTCGCGCCGCCAAGCGCGCCAGTTGGTCACGCACGGCCACATCGAGGTCAACGGGCGCAAGGTCGATATCCCGTCGTTTCAAGTCAACGTCGGCGACCGGATAAGCGTGCGCGAGGCGAGCCGCCGCATTCCGCAGGTCGAAGCGGCGTGGCAGACGGCTTCAGGGCGCGCGCGGCCCGAGTGGCTGGTGCCGGTCGATGGCGAGGAGATGAGCGTTCGTGTGGCGCGCTTGCCGCAGCGGGCTGACATCGACCGCCAGATCAACGAGCAGTTGATCGTCGAACTCTACAGCAAGTAGTTTTCCACCGTTTCCGCTCGATCCAACGGGGTCGAGCGGAGCGCCACCATTTTTTGACAAGTCTCTTCATCAAACCATTATGGCTATGGACCAGAACAACCTTTGGACCGGATTTCAGATGCCGCGTCGCCTCGTGGTCGACACCGAGACGCTCACCGAACGGTACGGGCGCTTTTCGGCGCAACCTTTCGAGCGCGGCTTCGGCACGACCATCGGCAACTCGTTGCGCCGCGCGTTGCTCTCCTCCATCGAGGGGGCGGCGATCACGGCCGTCAAGATCGAGGGCGTCGAGCACGAGTTTTCACCCATTCGCGGCGTCGTCGAGGATGCAACCGACGTCATCCTCAACCTCAAGCAGATCCCCTTCAAGCTCCACACCAACGAGCCGAAGACGCTGTTTATCTCCAAGACGGGACCGGGCGAAGTGACTTCGGGTGACATCAAGGCCGATCCGGACGTCGAAGTGCTCGACCCGAACGTCTACATCGCCACCATCAGCGAGGGCGGTTCGCTCAACATCGAGATGCGCTTGAAACGCGGGCGCGGCTACGTCCCGGCTGATCGCAACTACGATGAGGATCTGTCGCTCGGCTACATTCCGATCGACTCGGTACACACGCCGGTCAAAAAGGTCAACTACACGGTGGAGGCGGCACGCCTCGGCCAGAACACCGAATACGACAAGCTGACCATCGAGGTCTGGACCGACGGTTCCGTGCGGCCGGAAGATGCCATTGGGTTGGCGGCCAAGTTGATCAAGGACCATATGGCGATCTTCATCAACTTCGAAGAGGATGCCGACGATTACACGTACACCAACGTCGAGCGTCCGCCGTTGCCGCGCAACGATCTGCTGGACCGGTCGGTGGATGATCTGGAATTGTCGGTGCGGTCGTACAACTGCTTGAAGAACGCCAACATTCGCACCATCCGTGATCTCATCCAGCGGACCGAAGAAGAGATGCTGACGACGAAGAACTTCGGAAAGAAATCGCTCAACGAAATCAAGCAGCTTCTTCACAGCATGGGGCTTGACTTCGGCATGGAGTTCGACGAGCACGGCAATCCGATTCCGGGCTCGGGCGGCCGCGGGCGCGTCAGCAGCGAGGACGGAGACGAGGACGAGGAAGACGAAGAGTGAGGCTCGTCATCCGCTCTGGCTGCGCACAACGACGGAGGGCGCATCCCGCTTTGCCAGCACGCTGCAAAAGGGCGGATTCTAGCGAGAGGGAACAGCTATGCGACATCTGAAGGCACATCGCAAACTCGGACGGACCACGGAGCACCGCATCTCGCTGCTCCGCAACTTGGCGACTTCGCTGATCAACTCGCGCGAAGAGCGCATCATTACGACGGTGCCGAAAGCCAAGGAGTTGCGCCCGTTCGTCGAACGAGCCATTACGCTCTCACGACGCGCGCGCGCGGTGGAAGGCGAAGACTCAGCCAAAGCACTACACTATCGCCGGCTGGCGGCGGCCTACTTTCATGCGGGCAACCGCGGGGCGGCGGTGGATGGTCGACGCGGCGACCGCCGCACGGCGGGCGTGGCGGCGCTCAAGCGGCTCTTCGGCGAGTTGAGCGAACGTTACATGAATCGTCCGGGCGGGTACACGCGCATCATCAAGCTCGGGCGGCGCGTGGGCGATAATGCCGAACTAGCGATCATCGAACTCGTGGACAACCCACGCGAAAAGCGCGAGAAAGCCGACGAACGGTCCAAGAGCAGCCGCCGCAAGAGC
>CAKZOF010000801.1 GCA_937135995.1 uncultured Pyrinomonas sp. | reverse complement strand
CGACGGGTACGGCTTGCGTCCCCGCGCGCCGCAGCGTCTCAGCGCGACTCGCCGCCCTGACTACATCGTAACCGTTGACTTGGTTCGAGACCTCGACGACGATGACGGTCTCGCCCTTCCACCAGATCAGATCGGCAAGGAACGGATCGGCCTCGCGTTTCGTTTCCAGTTCTTCCAAAAGGGGCCGAAGTATCTTGGTCAAGCGCTGTTGCACTTGTGGTTGATCTGGCGGACCGCCTTGTCCGCCGTTGAAGAGCACCGGCGCTCGGCGAATGACATCGCGTTCGTAACGTTCGCCTTCCCGACGCCCAGCCTCGCCGCGTTGCCAAGTCGCCAGTTCTTGCAGGACGAGCTGCATTTCGCGCATCGTCGCTTCGGTGCGTTGCTGTGCTTCAGCGAGTTTGGCGATCTCCGCCTCAGTTCTTCGTTGCGCTTCGGCTAGCTCAGCGAGCCGTTCGTCAGTTCTTCGTTGCGCTTCGGCTAGTTCAGCGAATCGCTCGTCCGTGCGACGTTGGGCTTCAGCCAGTTCAGCGAAACGTTCGTCGGTCCGCTGCTGGAATTCTGCAAGCCGTTCGTCCGTGCGACGTTGGGCTTCAGCCAGTTCAGCGAAACGTTCGTCGGTCCGCTGCTGGAATTCTGCAAGCCGCTCGTCCGTGCGACGTTGCGCTTCGGCCAGTTCGGCGAAACGCTCATCGGTCCGCTGCTGGAATTCTGCAAGCCGCCCGTCCGTGCGACGTTGGGCTTCGGCCAGTTCGGCGAAACGCTCATCGGTCCGTCGCTGGAACTCTGCAAGCCGTTCGTCCGTGCGAAGTTGGGCTTCGGCAAGGCCGCGGACGGTGATGGCTAGTTCGTCAACCGCTTTCGTTAGCTGGTCGAACCTCTCCGGTAGCGCCAGCAGGCTTTCGGTCAGAAGCTGGCGGCGCACCTCTTCGCGAAAGGCCGCGTCAGTGCGAAGCAGTTCGAGGAATTCCTCTCTAATCATTGCTACGCGAAATTATGAGGCAAATATCAAGATTCGATCAAGAAACGGCGGTCCTCGCGTATTGCACAAAGGAGCCAGCCCGCCCGGGCATCGGTTCGACATCGTTCAAGGTTATAGGCCTATCAATGTCTTGACGCCGCTTGCGGATCAATGAGAAAACTTATGGTTCGGTCTTCGAGGATGAAAAGAGCTTCCTGTCCAGGGTCTGAATCAAACGGAAAGCCATGTTTTTCGAGGAAAAAGCTGAAAATGGAAGAGATCAAAGTTTTTGTCGCTGATGATGTCAGCGAAACCGGCCTCGAGCCGTTGCGCAGCGCCGGTTTCAGAGTCGAAAAACGCACCGGCCTCAAGGGCGATGCGCTTCTAGAAGCGGTACGCGATGCGGACGCGCTCGTCGTGCGCAGCGAAACCAAGGTGACCGCTGAGGTGATGGATGCGGCGCGGCGGCTGCGCGCCATCGGACGCGCTGGCGTCGGCGTGGACAATATCGACGTGCCAGCGGCAACGGCGCGCGGCATCATCGTGATGAACGCGCCCGATGGCAACACGATGACCACCGCCGAACATGCTTTCGCTCTGTTGCTGGCGATGGCGCGGCGTATCCCGCAAGCGCAGGCCAGTTTGAAAGCGGGGCGGTGGGAACGAAAGAAATTCATCGGAACCGAATTGCGCGGGAAAACGTTAGGTATCATCGGATTGGGGCGCATCGGACGAGTGGTCGCCAGTCGCGCGCAGGGGTTTGAGATGAAGGTCATCGCCCATGATCCGTTCGTCTCGCCGGAGCAGGCACGCGAACTCGATATCGAGTTGTTGCCGCTCGAGCATGTCTTCGAACGCGCCGATTTCCTGACGATCCATACGCCTTTGACGCCGGAAACGCGCGGATTGATCGGCGCGCAAGCCTTCGCTCGAATGAAAACGGGCGTGCGCATCATCAACTGCGCGCGCGGCGGACTCATAGATGAGCAGGCGCTGTATGAAGCGATCAAGAGCGGTAAGGTCGCCGGCGCGGCGCTCGACGTCTTCAGCGAGGAGCCGCCGCCGCCGGACCATCCGCTGCTGGCGCTCGACGAGGTGGTCGCCACGCCGCACCTTGGGGCTTCGACGCGCGAAGCACAAGAATCCGTCGCCATCATCGTCGCCGAGCAGTTGCGCGACTACTTCCTGACGGGCAGCGTGCGAGGGGCGGTCAACATGCCGACCGTGAGCGCGCAAGAGGTGCACGCTTTGCAACCGTACCTCGCGCTGGCCGAAGCGC
>CAKZOF010000800.1 GCA_937135995.1 uncultured Pyrinomonas sp. | reverse complement strand
AACCCCGTGCTCGACGCCATCTGGCTGTTCGGCAACGGCGTCGTCTGCATACAGCAAGGGGCCAAGTTGTTCGCCATCGCGCTCGACCCGAAAGATGTCGAACGGCTCGTCAGCACGCTTGCGCGGCGCGCCTCGACCGCATCCGATTTTCAGTAGCGCGGTGCGGTTATGGATAAAGGACTTGCCTCATTTACGCGCCCTCTCGCGCGTCACCGAATGGAGATCGGAAAGGGAAGGAAGCAGAGGATGAAGACGGCGAGCGTCAACCACGCAAGCAGCGTGCGCGTCGTCCCCAGCGCATCGTCTTCTTGCATCACGGGCGGATGTGGAAGGCGCAAGATGATGAGCAGCAGCAGCGCGTAAACGAGTCCGCTCGGTGTTCCGTGCCACTCCCAACCCAGCAGCGCAAGAAGCAGGACGGTGCCGAAGGCCATTTTGCCGAAGAGCGCGTGCGCGCGGCGGCCAAACAGCGCATAGACGATGTGGCCGCCGTCCAACTGGCCCACCGGCAACAGGTTCAAGCTCGTAACCAGCAGTCCGATCCACGCCGCGAAATAGAGCGGGTTGGCCTGCGTGTGGATTAGTTCCACGCCGAACAGATAGCCGAAGGCACGCATCAGAAGCGGATCGTTGAGCATGATCATAGTGCCCGGTTCGAAGTCGCGCGACAGCGCCGGTTGCGCGATGGCGACGCCGGCCATGGCGATCGGCACAGCGACGGCGAACCCAGCCAGCGGCCCAGCCACAGCGATGTCGAACAGCGCGCGGCGCGACGGGATCGGCGACCGTATGCGAATGAAGGCGCCAAACGTGCCAGCAAGAAACAGGGGTGGCGCTGGAATGAAATAGGGAAGCGACGCTTCGACGCGGTAGAGATGGCAGGCGAAATAGTGACCGGCTTCGTGCGCCGAGAGGATCGCGAGCAATGACCCAGCGAACATCGCCCCCTGGCTGAGCAACGCAGGGTGCGCGATGACATAGTTGACGAGCAGCCACGACGAAGCAAGGTAGTAGATGGGGAAACTGAGAACAGCTTCGAGCAGCGAACTCGGCTCCGGCAACGCCGGTTCGGGCAGCGTCTCGATGGCGAGCGTAGCTCCGGCAAGCGTCATGCTTGCGGCTGTGACGACGAAGAGCAGCGCGTGAAGCCAGAAGCGGCGCGCGTGTGGCGGCGCAGCTTCCGGCAAGCGGCGGTGCGGGCTGAATCCGTTGCCGTTGTGAAAAGGCGTGGCCAACGCTCGTTTCCTAGCGAGAGCGCGAAGCGACGAGCTTCACTGTTCGGAAGTCGCACCGGAGCCTTCGGTGAAGCCGTGAGCTTGAAGTTCTTTACCCGGTTTGAAGCGGATCGTTTTGCCGGACGGAATGGCCACCGCTTCGCCCGTGCGCGGATTGCGCCCGATGCCGCGCTTGCGCGGTTTGACGACGAAGACGCCGAAGCCGCGCAGTTCGATTCGTTCGCCGCGCGCGAGCGCCTCTTTCATCGAATTGAAGAGCGCGTCCACGGCTTGCTCAGCTTTCATCTTGGGAACGCCGGTGCGTTCGGCGACGCGATTGACGATGTCCAGTTTGATCATCGGTTTTCGAGTTTTCTCCCGACTGATTCGTAGGCCGATGATAGAGAGGGAGCGCAAAAGGTGTCAAGCGAGATCGCTGGCGCTGGTTGCCAGCATCGCCCGCCAAGTCGGGCGTGAACGCGCGTTGACAACGGCGATGGCGCAAGGTTAACCTCAAAGATCGATCCGTTACGCGCACCGAACGATGCTCTCGCCAACGAAGAGGCGACGAATCTTCGGTGGCGGGCGAGACAGTTCCCGTGACGAGATATGTTCAAGCGCAGGCAAGACGAGTATCGGTTCGGCGATCTGGCGCTCGACGACGACCGGAGAATTAGCATCGTCCGACCGCGACAAGAAGGCGAACAAGGCGTTTGGGCCGATGTGCGCGTGCTCATCCGCGATCTGGTCTTCGCGACCATGTTTGTCGCGCTCGTCATCGTCTTCTTCGTGCAACCCGTCAAGGTCGAAGGCACGTCGATGCTGCCGCGCTTGCACGATGGTGAGCGGATCTTCGTCAACAAGCTGGTCTATTACGGCTTGCCTCCGCTCGAACGCGGCGACATCGTCGTCTTCTGGTTTCCAGACGATCCGTCGAAAAGTTACATCAAGCGCATCATCGGGCTTCCAGGCGAAACGGTCGAGATGCGCGACGGGCGCATCTTGATCAACGGGCATGAGCTGGAGGAGCCTTATCTCGATCCGCGGCTGAACACGGGCCGGGCCAACTTGCCGCCGATCTACGTCAAGCAGCACTACTACTTCGTCATGGGAGACAACCGCGACCATTCGAGCGATTCGCGCTACTGGGGATTGGTGCCCGAAAAGTACATCTACGGCAAAGCGATCTTGCGTTACTGGCCGCCGACGGCGGTCGGTCTGATCGCGCACGGCGATGGCCCTTTCTTGGCCGAAGAGGCGGATAGGGAACCGCGGTTCGTGACTGATTGGTCGCGACAGACAAGATGAGGTCAGCGCACGGGGACGATGTTCAACTGGTTGCAGCACTTCACCCGGTTCCTGCGCGCGCCCGTGCGCGCCACACGCGAACTAGCGGAAGCGCGCGTGACGCTGATGGAAAGCGCACTCGGAGCGTTGCTCGCGCAACTCCTCTTTTCGCTCTACATCGAGTGGCCGTACATGGCGGCGCGCGTCAACCATCCGGCGGCGTGGTTTGGCCTCTTTGCCGTGACGGTCGCCAGTCTGCTCTTCGTCGCGCTGGTCATGTTTCCGGCGCAGATCTTCGTCGCCAACCTGCTGGACCGGCACCGCAGTTTCAGTGATATGCTGCGGCAAGAGTACGCTACGGTGGCCGTGGCCATCTTCTACGCGTGGGCGGCAGCGCACGTCGTCGCGCTTCCGCTCGCTGCGTTGGCGCGCGCAACCGGATACGAAGCGATGGTGATCGCGCAAACGGTTGCGTCGGTCGAACAGTGGCGGAGAGCCTATCCGGACATCGCTGTGGTCCAAGATGCGCGTCTGTTCGCGCAGAGCTTCGGGCGCATCCTCTTCTTCGTGCCGTTCTGTGCGTGGGCGCTGGCGGCGGTGCGCGCTGCCTTTCGCGTCTCATGGGGGCGCGCCGCGTTCATCTTCGCCGGTGGTGGATTGATCGCGTTGTTTGTCTGGCCAGCGCTCTTTCCGGTGCTGGCGTTCGTCACGGCATCGCCGCTGCTGCTCTTGCTAGTCCTGTTCTTGTTGGTCGGCTGGGGGCGGGAGTTGATTCGGCGCGAGAACGAGCGGGCTCGTTTCCGGCGGACGTTGGAAGCGGCGACGCTCAACCCGGCGGACGCATCGGCCCACTACAATTTGGGATTGATTCATCTCGAGCGGGGCGAAATCGAAGAAGCGCGACGGCGCTTTGCCCAGGCCACGGCGATCGATCCGGAAGAGATCGACGCGCACTATCAACTCGGGCGCATCGCTCGGTTGCAGAACCGTTTGCCCGAGGCGATCGGCCATTTCGAACAGGTCGTCGCGCGCAACCCCGAACATGCGCAGCACGAAGTCTGGCGTGAAATCGGCGCGACCTACTTGG
>CAKZOF010000799.1 GCA_937135995.1 uncultured Pyrinomonas sp. | reverse complement strand
GCCAACATCCCGGCGTGGTTCATCAGGAAGAAATACCGTTACTTGACCTTACAGTTCAGCGATCCGGACACCAACGTGTCGGGCGTGACAAGCTTCAAGATCGACGACAAGCAGCTTCTCGCTTCGGCGCTCAACACCTTGGCCGCAAAAGCCGGCCTCGAACCGCGTGGCGAAGCTTTCGTGCGCAAGCGTGATTGACTGATGTGAGTCGCGCAAAACCGGAGATCGGCAAGTCAATCGAAGACGAGGACGACCTTGCCGAAGCTCGCGTTCGATTCGAGCCGCCGGTGCGCCTCGCGCACTTGTTGCACGCGATAGGTGCTATCGATGACCGGGCGCGCCGCACCGGTCGCCAGCAGCGGGACGACGTGGCGCGCAAAACGCGCTACGGCGAGCGCTTTCTCTTCCGGCGTGCGCGTGCGCAGCACCGTCCCCATCAAGCGCAACCGCTTGCGCATGATCTGGCCGAGGTCGAACGGAACGCGCGTGCCGCTCATCGTGCCGACGAAGACGAGACGCCCGAGCGGCGCAAGCGAGGCGATGTTCGCCTCGCCGTAGGCCGCTCCCACCAGATCGAGCACCACATCGATGCCGCGCTCGCCGGTCCAGCGGCGCACCGCTTCGACGAACGTCGTCGCATCGTCCGCCACCGTACAGCCATCTTTCAAACCGAGTTCGCGTGCTCTGGCTAATTTTTCCGGGGTGCGTGCCGTGCCGTAAACAGTGGCACCCGTCGCGCGTCCGAGTTGAATCGCGGCCGTCCCGACGCCCGAACCGGCGGCATGCACGAGCAAGGTTTCGCCCGCCTGCAAGGCGGCCTGCGTAAACAGGGCGTCGTGTGCCGTGATGAAGACTTCCGGCACGGCGGCGGCTTGCGGCCAATCAAGAGCGGCGGGGATTTCGGCCAAGTGACTCTCCGGAACGACGACGTATTCCGCTTGCGCTCCGCCGCTCGTGATGCCGAAAACGCGCTGGCCCACGCGCCAACGCTGCACGTCATCACCGATCTGGTCCACCTCGCCAGCGAACTCCAAGCCCGGAATGTCGGCAGGCGCTCCCGGAGGAGCCGGATAGAGTCCGCGCCGTTGGAGTAGATCGGCGCGATTGAGCGCCGCGGCGCGCACGCGCACGCGCACGCGGTCGGCGCGCGCTTCTGGCCGCTCGACCTCGCGTAGTTCCAGCGCGTTCACGTCGCCGTGGCCAGCGATCACCACGGCCAGCATCTTGTGTGTCATATCTTCTTCGCCTCTCGTTCAGCCGCCCGCCATCTTCAAGGCGAACGTGTTGCGATCTTCTCGCTGATCGCGACCGGCGATGCTTTTGTCACGCAACTTTCACGCCTGGGATCAGGTCTGCTCGCTGGCCGATGCCCGGTCGTCGGCGCGTTCTTCGTCCGCCCTCTTCTTGGGCCTTAGGTGCGGGAAGAGGATCACGTCGCGGATCGAATGGCGATCAGTGAGCAACATCGTCAGTCGGTCGATGCCGATGCCGATGCCAGCCGTGGGTGGCATGCCGTAAGAGAGCGCGCGCAAGAAGTCTTCGTCCATCACCATCGCTTCTTCGTCGCCGCGTTCGCGCGCCGCCGCTTGCTCGAGGAAACGTCGGTATTGCTCTTCCGGATCGTTCAACTCCGAAAAGCCGTTGGCCACTTCCATGCCAGCGATGAACAGTTCGAAACGTTCGGCCACGGTCGGATCTGTCGTGGAAGCTTTGGCGAGCGGCGAAATGGCTTTCGGAAAATCCGTGACAAAGGTCGGCTGGACCAGCCGCTCTTCGGCTACGGTGGCGAAGATCTCTTCGAGCGCACGTGCGCGCGTCGCTTCGTCCGTCAAGGGTTCGGTCTCGGCGCGCGCCTGTTGCCACGCGGTGGCCACCAGCGCCTCGTCCGGTTCGTGCGACGCTGCTGCGGTGAGCCGCTGCCACGCGCGGCAGAAGCGAGCGAGCAGCGCGAGTTTGTCGTCATCTTGCAACCACGCGGCGGAGAAGGGTTCGCCGTGCGGATCGTTGAGCGCCGCGGGCCAGTGGCGAACGATGGCCTCGGCGAGCGACGCGCGCGCGAAAGGC
>CAKZOF010000798.1 GCA_937135995.1 uncultured Pyrinomonas sp. | reverse complement strand
AGAATCGGGCCGATGGCCGCACCCATCCCCGCCCCTCGTCTGGTGTCCTGCTCGTTCGAGCGTGGCTGACGAAAGGGTGACTTTGCGCCGAGCGGACCGTCGAAGAGGTTGCAGCAAGCATCGTGCCCAGTGCGCTTCGCTTCATCAGCGGTGTTCCATGCGCCAGAGGGCTTCGTGAATCCGTTTGGCCCAACTCCAGAAGCGCCCCTGCTTGACCACCGGCGCTTTTTCCTCCCACAAATCCTGTTGGAGGTAGATCGAATCTGGACCGCCAACGTCGATGACGAGTCGGACTTCATGCGCATAGCGAGCCGACGGCTCGCGACCTTCGATCTCGGCATGAATGTTGGCGGCGGCGACTTCAGCTTGTCTGACGGCGATGTGACCCAGCTTCGGACCCGGAAAGCTCGTACAATCGCCGGCTGCATACGCCCGCTCCGCGTCGCGAATGCGCATGGCGCGGTCGGTGCGGATGAAGCCGTCGAAGTCAGTCGCCTCCACTCCGTGATGCAGCCCAACGGAAGAGCCGACGAACGGCGGGACGAGCATCAAAAGATCGTACGCGAGACGTGAATTTTGATCAGCCCACACTTGCCCTTCCGTGATGCGCTGCACGGAGAACTCGGGCAGCAGCTCGATCCCATGAACTTCCATCGCTTGTTGCAGGCGGGCGGTGAACTCCTCACCGCCGACGCCGGCGAGCGCATCGCGCGCCTTTTCGGGAACGACCACCGTGATACGCGCGCGGTGGCGGCGCCCGTTTTCGTCGAGTCGCCGCGCGAGGGCGAAAGCGGTCTCGAAGACGGGCACGCTCAAGCGCGCGCCGGGGCAGTAACCGATGACGGCGCGCCCTTCTTGAAAGCGCCGGACGGCTTCGCCGAACCGCAACGCCGCTTCCACCGAAAGCAGATGGTGCGCGTGCTCGAAGAAGCCAGCGACGCGCTCGGTGGCGAGCCTTCTGCCCGTGGCGATCAGAAGGTAATCGTAGCCGATTTCGCCATCCATCTCTCCGTGCGCGAGCCGGACGCGGCGGTGATGCAGATCGACGCGTACGACTTCAGCGCGGATGAACCGCACGCGCCGATTGAGCATCGCCGCGCGCAGGTCGAAAGAGACTTCGTCCGGCACAGCATCGCCGAACGCAACGCGCACCAGCGCCGGATAGAAAACGAAGCGGTCGTGGCGCGATACGAGCGTAATCTGATGCTCCGGCGCGAGCCGCTCCGCCAGACGTTCAGCGGCGACCACGCCGCTGAAACCTCCGCCCAAGATCAAGACATCAGCCATGTCACCACTCCTCTTTCAAACCGGTCACTTCCTCGATGTGAATGGCAAAGAGGATCACTTCGACCGGACCGGCATTGATGACCAACCGCGACTCCACCGGAGTCAGGTGCGGAAAACGTCTGAGCAATTGCTTCAGGTAATAAGCGCGGCGCTGCTCGTCACCGATCTCTTCGTAGCGCCCGAACGCGATCACGCTGCGCCAGCTGCGCTCGCGTTCGATCTCGTCGACCTGCAAGCAAGCTTGTGGATGGCGGCGCAGCGCTGCGATCTTGCGCCCGGGAAGAGAGTGGATGTAAACGGAGTCGCCGTCGTACAGGTAGTTGACCGGGACGACGTAAGGGCGGTCGTCGGCAATGCAACCGAGCCGCCCCAACTCGTTGCGCTGGAGCAACTCTTGTGCCTCTTCTTCGCTCAGCTTGGCGATCAATTCGTTCGCGCCTCCTGAAGAGCATCACCTTCCGTCCGCTTTCGCGCGGCGCGGCGGCGCACGATCTCGACCGAACACGGCGCGTGCATCGCCACGGCCTGCGAGACCGAACCGAGCAGAAACCTTTCGACCGGACCCCGCCCGTGCGAGCCGACGACGACGAGATCGGCGCCGAAATCTTCGGCTTCCTCGACGATGGCGCGTTTGGGCGGTCCCTTGAGTACTTTGGTCGTGATCTTGTGCCGCTGGCCCACTGGCCCGGCGCGCAGTTTGGCGGCAGCCTCTTCAACGATGCGCCGCGCGCGCTCGCGTTCCGCCTTTTCGATCACGTCGTAATTGACTTCGGCCGCCATCCACGGCTCGGCCAGCACGGCGTAAGGTGATTCGTAGACCGAGACGATTTCGATCTCGCTCCCTTCGGGAAGTATCCGATGAGCGATTTCATCGACGGCCGCATCGCTTGCTTCCGACCCATCCACGGCAAGCAGTAATCTCATCGCTTTGCTCTCCACGGCAAACGGCGTTTCAGTTCATCCCGGATCGGCGATGCGCGATCTCTCGGTCTTCCGCTCGACGATCTCTGTCGGCGCTCCTCACCTTCGGCCTTTCGCGCTTCGTCGGCTCGACGGTCTGCGTGCCGGGGCGAGAGAATGCCGTTGCCACCTTCGACAACAGGGCACAAAGCGTGCCAGCCGTTTGAAGCTCGCGTCTCGCACCGCTTGCGCGCGGCGGTAAATCCGCAATTCGTCGCCACTTCGCCGAGCAAGAAGGACATCTCGCGCGGCGCGCGGCCCGGCGGCGCGCAGCGCGAAGTTACGCACCATTGGTGCGTGAATTCGCGCACTGCCGATCGGCCGCTTTCGGCATCGCCTCATGACCGACACAGCGCGAAACGTCTGACCGCACTAGAGATCGAACGTATGCGCCGGGCGCGTCGGCTGTGGCATGGCGTTTGACTCGAGGCCTTACCTGACACAGCAACGAACGCCGCACGCGACGAGGTGAAATCGGCACGATGAAAGCCACCTCCGCTTTTGACCGCCCGACTCGCATTGTCATCATCGGTTGCGGGCACGTCGGTTCGACTAGCGCCTATGCTTTGATGACGGGCGGCGTGGCGCGCGAAATCGTGCTCATCGATCTCGACCGACAGCGCGCCGAAGGTGAGGCGATGGACCTGCAACACGCCGTACCGCTCGCCCGTCCTGTACGCATCTGGGCAGGCGACTACGAAGATGCTGCCGCTGCTGACATCGCCGTGATCGCTGCCGGCGTCGGTAGCCGCCCCGGCGAATCGCGGCTTGATCTGTTGGGGCGCAACGTTCACGTCGCGCGCGATTGCGTCGGCCAGTTGATGGCGGCAGGCTTCGCTGGCGTGGTATTGATGACGACCAATCCGGTGGACATCCTCGCGCAGGTCGCGCAGGAAGAATCGGCGCTGCCGGTCGAGCGCGTCATCGGCTCCGGCACCGTGCTTGATTCGGCTCGCTTGCGCGCCATGCTCGGGCGGGAATTGAACATCGAACCGCGTTCGATTCATGCCTACATCATCGGCGAGCACGGCGATTCGGAGATCGCGGCGTGGAGTTGCGCCAGCATCGCTGGCGTGTCGCTACGCGAACTCTGCGCGCAAAGCAGCTGCCCTGATTTCGATGAACTGCTGAATCGAGTGCGCCGCGCTGCGCCCGATATCATTGAGCGCAAAGGTTACACGTCGTTCGCCATCGCTTCGTGCGTCACGCGCATCTGCGAAGCCATCTTGCGCGACGAGCATACGGTGTTGCCCGTCTCGACGTTGATGCGTGGGCAGTACGGCATCGAGGGCGTCTATTTGAGCACGCCGTGCATCATCGGCAGAGCGGGCGTCGAGCGCGTGATCGAACTGCCGCTCGACGCGCGCGAGCGCGCCGGGCTGCAAGCGTCGGCGGACATCCTGCGCCGCACGCTCGACCGGTTGCGCTCGAACGCGCCTGCCACCGGATGGTGAAGAAGCGCCGTCGCTGGATCTCTCGCGCTTCGCTTTCGGCGAAACTCTGGCACAGGCTCGTTTTTGTGTCGTTTGAGCCTCGCGCTTCGCTTTCGGCGAAGCATTTCGAGCGCTGGCGCAGCGATCGCGATTGCCGGGAGCCTCCCCGGTCAGCAAGCTCACGCTAGGGCACGCGAGAGAAAACGTGTCGCGCAATGGCCGGACAAGGAGTGAGATCATGACCGAGAAGATGAAACTGTTGATCGCCTACGATGGTTCTGAGTGCGCCGAGGCGGCGCTGGCCGATCTCGAGCGCGCCGGGTTGCCGCGCGAAGCCGAAGTGGTGGTCCTCACGGTCGCCGACGTCTGGTCGTGGCCGGAGGAGACTGACGCCCCAGTACCCCGAGGAGCGGACATCATCGGAGTGAAGAAGGCGCGCGCCGAAGCCATGGCCGCAGTGGAAGATGCACGTCAAATGGCACTGCGGGCGAGCGAGCGGCTGCGTGCCGGTTTCCCGGGTTGGACGGTGAGTGCCGAAGCGTGCGCCGATTCACCAGCTTGGGGCATCATCAAACGCGCCGATGAATGGCAGCCTGATCTCATCGTCGTTGGCTCGCACGGTCGGACGGCCATCGAGCGGTTCGTGCTCGGCAGCGTCTCGCAAAAGGTGCTGTACGAAGCTCGATGCTCGGTCAGGATAGCTCGTGCGCGCCAGCGCTCCGATGGTGGACCGCCGCGTCTCATCATCGGCACAGACGGCTCGCCCGATGCGGAGGCGGCCATCGACGCAGTGGCCAGACGCGCGTGGCCACCGGGCACAGAAGCGCGCGTGGTCGTAGCTCTCGATGCTGTCCTGCCTGTCAAGCTCGATGCGGAGCGAAGAACAGTGCTGAAGTGGTTTGAAGCGGACGACGAAGACGACCGGCAGCAGGCTCGCGAGATCATCGAAGCTTCCGCCGAAAAGTTGCGAGCGGCGGGACTCGTCGCCGCGACATCGGTCAAGAAAGGCTCGCCGAAGAGGGTGCTTCTCGACGAAGCCGAGCAGTGGCAAGCCGATTCTATCTTTCTCGGCGCGAGAGGTGCGAGAGGCATCGAACGGTTCTTGCTCGGCAGCGTGTCAG
>CAKZOF010000797.1 GCA_937135995.1 uncultured Pyrinomonas sp. | reverse complement strand
CGCAAGCTCCGCCCGGAGCGGACGGCGTCCTCTGGGCACCGTATTTGATGGGCGAACGCACGCCGCACTTGGACCCGCACGCGCGCGCGGCGCTCGTCGGCCTCGCCGCCAATCACACGCGCGCTCACGTCATCCGCGCCATTCTCGAAGGCGTCGCCTTCTCTTTGCGCGACACGTTCGAGATCTTCCGCGAGATGCGCGTGCCGGTTGAACGAGTCAGGCTCGGCGGCGGTGGCGCGCGCTCCCATCTGTGGCGGCAGATTCAGGCCGACGTTTACGGCTACGAGGTCGAAACCGTGCAGGCCGAAGAGGGCGCGGCCTACGGCGCAGCGGTGCTCGCCGGCGTCGGCGTCGGCGCTTGGCCTTCGGTCGATGCTGCCTGCAAGGCTGTGGTGCGCGTCGCTTCGCGCATCGCTCCGCATCGGGAAACTGCCGAGATCATGAACCGCCGTTACCGAGCTTTTCGCGCTCTCTATCCGGCGCTGCGTCCTGTGATGGACCTGCTCAAAACCGAGGATGGCCGGTGAGGGAGCGAACCGCGATCTCTGGGCGCGAGTCAACGCGCTGGTCGAAAATCAGCCGCGCCTTCATTCAGAGCGAAGCGCGATCTTTGGTCCTCTGTGCCGAAAGCGCACTGGACGACGCCTTGGAAAGCGCTTTCTCGGCACCTGAACAGAGAGCGCTGAAGAGAGAATGCGGTGGAATGCCCTTGCGCCAACGGGGCTGAAGCCCGCGCGTAAACCTTCAATCGAGGGACCCAAGATGCGAAAAGCGGCCGTTCTACCTCTGCTTGCGCTCATCCTCTGCCAGCCGCTGCTGGCGCAAGACCCGCAAGACGAAGAGCGCATCGTCGCCAGCACGGCGGAAGTGGTGCTCGACGTCGTCGTCAAAGACCGAAAAGGGCATCCGGTGAAGAACCTCGCCCCGTCCGATTTCGAGATCTACGAAGACGGCGTGCAACAAGAGATCAAGTCGTTCGAAGCGGTCGTGCGTGCGGCTCCATCCAGCGCAAAACCAGCCCGCGGAGCCGCTGCCTCCGTCGAACCTTCTTCGCGCACCGCAGCGCGCCGCGTCGAACCGGATTCGCTGAGCGCCGTCGCTTTGGTCTTCGATCGGCTGTCGCCGGATGCGCGCGCGCGCGCGAGCAAAGCGGCGCTCGGCTACCTTGGCGCTGCGGAGATCACTCCGGACTTCGT
>CAKZOF010000796.1 GCA_937135995.1 uncultured Pyrinomonas sp. | reverse complement strand
CGCAGAGCGTGCCGTCGCTGGTGGCGGGCGTCGGCGCGGGCGTAGTGCTCGTCGGGGCGGCCATCGCGATGATGCGCGGCGCGTATCAAGTCGGATGGTGGGTCTCGCTCGTCGTCGCGCTGCTGCTGCTGGCAAGGTTCGTTTCCGCATCTTTCAAGGGCTTCAAGTGGATGCCCGGCGGCCTGATGATCATCTTAAGTTTAGCGGTCATCATCATGTTGCTCGTTGGTCGTCGCGGTCCGGGCGCTTGATTTGGGCTGGCGCGATCGACCGAACGCCCTGGCTGACAGGCGAATTACATTCTCTTCTGAAGGAGGAAAGATCATGGCTCACGAACTACCGCCTCTGCCTTACCCATACGACGCACTCGAACCATACATCGACGCGCAAACGATGCAGATTCATCACGACAAACACCACGCCGCCTACGTCAACAACCTGAACGCGGCGCTGGAGAAATACCCTGAATTGCAGAGCAAGAGCGCCGAAGACTTGATCCGCGATCTCAACAGCGTGCCGGAGGATATTCGCACCGCGGTGCGCAACAACGGCGGCGGACACGTCAACCACACCATGTTCTGGCGGATCATGAAACCACAGGGCGGCGGCGAACCGACCGGGCCGATTGCTGACTTGATCCGCGAGCACTTCAGCTCGTTCGCCGAGTTCAAGAAGCAGTTCAACGACGCCGGGATGAAGCGTTTCGGTTCAGGCTGGGTTTGGCTAGTCAAATCGAGCAGCGGCCAGTATCAGATCATCTCGACGCCCAATCAAGACAACCCGCTCATGGAAGGACACTATCCGATCATGGGCAACGACGTGTGGGAACACGCTTACTACCTGAAGTACCAGAACCGGCGCAACGAGTATTTGGAAGCGTGGTGGAACGTCGTCAATTGGGACGAGATCAACCGCCGTCTGGAACAGGCGAAATGAACAACGTCCAGACATGACACTTGTTCAGGACGTCGGGCGCGGAGAGGCGCACACAGACGAACCATCTCGCCATGTGCGCCTTTTGCGCCCTGTCGTCGCAACCGGTTTCATCGAGGAGGGTCGAGAAGATGAACAAGCGCGAATTCTTGCGTTACGCTTTGTGCGCGCCAGCAGTCGCTGCGCTTTGGACCAGAACCTCAGCGGCCATGGCGACCAGCAATGCGCCGCAACAGTCGGTGTCAGGGCCACACACGCTGCCGCCGTTGCCTTACGAGTACAACGCGCTCGAACCGTACATCGACACCGAAACGATGCAGATTCATCACGACCGACATCATGGATCCTATGTCAGCAACTTAAACGCCGCCATCGCCAAATATCCCGATCTCGCCAAGCGCTCGGCAGAAGATCTGATCCGTAATCTGGCGAGCGTGCCAGCGGACATCCGCGAGCAGGTGCGCAACAACGGCGGTGGACACGTCAACCACACCATGTTCTGGCAGATCATGAAGCCGAAAGGGGGCGGCGAACCGACCGGCTCGCTGGCCGACGAGATTCGCCGCACGTTCGGCAGCTTCGAGGCTTTCAAGAAGCAGTTCAACGACGCAGGCATGAAGCGTTTCGGTTCGGGCTGGGTCTGGCTGGTGCGCGACCGAGCGGGCCGTTTGCAGATCATTTCGACGTCCAATCAAGACAACCCGCTCATGCAGGGGCTTTACCCGATCATGGGCAACGACGTGTGGGAACACGCCTACTACTTGCGCTACCGTAATCGGCGCAATGAGTATTTGGAAGCGTGGTGGAACGTCGTCAATTGGGACGAGATCGCCCGCCGCAACGAGCAATCGCGCCAGTCGCGCGGCGGGCGCCGAGCTTAGCGAAGCCTCGTCGGACGGGCGCTCACGCCCAGTCAGAAAACGACAAAAGTCCGAGGAGAAAAAGTCGAGGATGAAACGTTTGATGATGTTGGCGGCGCTGGCCGCGTTTGCTTCCGGCTGCGCCTCGTACGTCGATAACTACAATCACACCATCGCCAAAGAGAAGAAAGAAAAACCTGCGGCCAAAAGCGAAGCGTCGAAGACGACGCACGAAGG
>CAKZOF010000795.1 GCA_937135995.1 uncultured Pyrinomonas sp. | reverse complement strand
TCGTGCCGAGGACGCGCCCGCGCGCAACGAGCGGCAGGATCATCACCGAGCGTATTCCGAGACCGCGCAAGGCGTGCAAATGCTCTTGATCGCGAGCGAGCTTCTCTAAAACTTCGTCGGTGATCGTTTGGTAGATGACGGCGCTCTTGGTGCGTAGCGCTTTGGCGATGCCTTCTTCCTCGTCCAACTCGGTCGGATAACGTCGTTCGAGTTCGCGCGCCAAGTCGACTTTAGCGCGGTCCATGTGCTCGACGGCCAGTCGCTGAACGCGACCGTCTTGCAACAGATCGATGGCGCACCAATCGGCCAAGTACGGGACGCTTAGCTTCGCCAAGTTGGCCAACGTCTTCTGGTAATCGAGCGAACTTGCCAGCAGCGCCGTCGCTTCGGCCAGAAACTGCCACGCGCGCTCCGAAGCTTCGGCGCGCGCCCGCGCGCGCTCAGCTAGGTCGAAGATGCGCGCGTTGTCGATGGCGATGGCCGCTTGCGCCGCCAAGCCAGCGGCAACGCGCTCGTCGCGTTCGGTGAAGCGGTTCGCTTGTGGGTGGCCCAGAACGAGCGCACCGTTGACTTGGCCAGCGCGCGAGCCGATGGGAGCGATGATCAAGCTGACGAGACGTAAGCTCTCGATCATGCTGCTGGCGGTCGCGTCTTTGAAGAGCGAGCTTCGACGTGCATCGCCGAGGCGCACGACCTTGGCTTCGTTTTGCTTGAAGAGTCCTGTGGCGCGAAGGTCTGCGATCTTTTGCGCTTCTTCGGGCGAAAACCCAACGGTCGCGCGGAAACTTTGCGGCGCGCCGCGTTCGTCGGTGAACTCGTAGGTGAAGACGGCGCTTCTTGCGCCGACGGCTTCGGCCGCCGCGCTCGTGACGTTCTGGATGATTCGCGGCAGATCCAGATCGGCAACCAGCGTTTGTCCGACGCGACTAACAGCTTCGAGCGTCTCTTTCTGCTCGCGCAGTTCGCGCTCGATCCGTTTCGTCTCCGTCACGTCGCGGAAGGCGACCACGGCACCGGCGATCTTGCCATCGGCGATGATCGGCGAAGAGGTGTAGGCGACGGGAAACGTCGTGCCATCGCGGCGAACGAAATGGTCTTCGTCGCTCGCACGCACCTCGCCCGTCCGCAGAACTTCGAGCAGCGGGCATTCTTCCACTGGAAAAGGCCTGCCGTCGGGACGTTTGTAGTGGATCACCTCGTGCATGTTCTTGCCGAGCAACTCTTTCTCCGTCCAGCCGAGCGCGCGCTCGGCTGCGCGATTCAGGAAGATCAGGTTTCCGTTGCAATCGACGGCGTAGACTCCCTCGGCCAAGCTCTCGTCGATTGCGCGCATCAGATCGAACGGCGCGCTTCCTCTCGACACGTTCGGTTGGTTCGATGTCGCCATCTGCCTTCTCCCGAGAAGGACAACGTTTTAGAGAGCGATGAACTCCGTTTCGGCGCGGCGCGCGACGCGACCTTCCTCCTCCAGCTTGCGCAAGTGCGCCAGCACTGAACGTCGGGCTAGATCGTGCGCCGCCGATGGAAGATCAGCGTAAACGCAAGCGGCGATCTCCGCTGGCGTCTTCGCACCAGCGCGCACCGCGTCGAGAATTTGCTGTTCGCGTTCGAGCCGGTGCGCGATGTATTCGGCGATGCGCGCGCGCCCATCGGCGACCGCTGGTCCGTGCGAACTGAGAAGCGCCGTCAGCCGTGGCAACTGGGCTAGGCGTTCGAGCGATCGCAGATAGTCGCGCATGTCGCCCTCGTCCGGGTCAACGAGCACGGTGCCGACGCCGACGACGTGATCGCCGCTCAACAAAGCTCCCGAGCGCTCGTCGTAGAAGCACAGGTGGCCGCGCGCATGGCCGGGCGTGTGCAGCGCGCGAAGCACGATCTTCGGCGCGCCATCCAGCTCGATCCGTTCTTCGTCGCCGATGAAACGTTCGATCTCGATCTTGCCGCGCAACGCATCGGCCGTCAACTGGTGGGCCGCGACCGGCACGCTGTCGCCGAGGTGTTTTCTCAAAGCTTCGACGCCGCCGATGTGGTCCGGATGATGATGCGTCAAGATGATCTCGCGCACCTTCGCGCTGCGCGCCGAAAGTATCTCGTCCAAGGCGCGGTGCAGCGCGCGCTGTTCCTCTTCTTCGGGCGATGCCGGATCGATGACGATCAACTCGCGTTGCCCAACGATGTAGCAGTTCGTGTGCGTCGCAGGCGGTTTAGTCGGCGTACGCAGCGGAAAGCAGATGATGTCCGGAACGAACTCGATGGAGCGCACCGGTTCGCCATGCGCATGAGGCACACTCAGAAACCTTTCGACCAAATCGTCGGTGATGCCGACGGCCAGCGTTTTGAGCGCGTGCAACGTGGGCGGTGCAAGCAGCGCTTCGCTCCGGCGCCATTTGGCCACCGCTTCTTCGGCGGCGATCCACTCGCCAAAGACCAGTTCGGCGTTGGGGTTGACGATGTGCGGCTGCTGCTTGCGCGGGCAGCGCACGAGAAAGAACCACGTGTCGAAGCGTCGCGGACTGAATGGCGGCGTGACCCATCGTCCGACGAAGAGGAAG
>CAKZOF010000794.1 GCA_937135995.1 uncultured Pyrinomonas sp. | reverse complement strand
GGATACGCTGGTGGCCAAAAACATGCAAGCCGGGCGCCTTCGTTTCACGACAGACCTGCGCACGGCGGTCGAACAAGCGTTGGTCATCTTTCTCGCCGTGGGCACGCCGCCCAAAGAAGACGGCTCTGCTGATCTGCGTTACGTCGAAGAGGCAGCGCGCTCGGTTGCCGAGTACATGAACGGTTACAAGGTGATCGTCACCAAATCGACCGTGCCCGTCGGCACCGGCGAGCATTTGCGCCGACTCATCCGCGAGCATCAACGGCGAAAGTGCAACTTCGGCATCGTTTCGAACCCGGAGTTTCTGCGCGAGGGCGCGGCTATTGAAGACTTCATGCGTCCGGACCGCGTCGTCATTGGAAGCCGTGACGAAGAGGCCATCGCCATCATGCGCGATCTATATCGGCCGCTTTACTTGATCGAAACGCCTTTCGTCATCACCTCGCTCGAAGCGGCGGAGTTGTCGAAATACGCCGCCAACGCCTTTCTCGCGACCAAAATCTCGTTCATCAACGAGATCGCTAATCTGTGCGATCGCATCGGATGCGATGTTCACGACGTGGCGCGTGCCATGGGCATGGATAATCGCATCGGACGCAAGTTCCTCCATCCCGGGCCGGGCTTTGGCGGATCGTGTTTCCCGAAAGACACGCGCGCTTTGGCGGCAGTGGCCCGCCAGTACGGTTGCACGTCGCTGATCGTCGATGCGGTGATCGAAGTCAACGAGCGACAGCGCGCCGCCATGGTGCCGAAGATCGAGCGGCTCGTCGGCGATCTTCGCGGCAAAACCATCGCCGTGCTGGGACTTTCGTTCAAGCCGGAGACCGACGACATGCGCGAAGCGCCGTCCATCGACATCATTCGCGGTTTGCTCGAGCGCGGCGCTGCCGTACGCGCTTACGATCCGGTCGCCATGCCAGAAGCGGCCAAAATACTGCCGGAGATTACCTATGCCGAAGACGAATACCAAGCGGTCAAGGGAGCCGATGCGCTCGTCTTCGTTACAGAGTGGAATCAGTTTCGCGCGCTCGATCTCGAGCGCGTGCGACAATTGATGCGCGCGCCCAAGATCGCCGACCTGCGCAACATCTACGAGCCGGAGAAGATGCGCGAACTTGGCTTCGATTACGTTGGCGTCGGGCGCTGAAGCGAAGCGGCGGCGCGTCAGTCTCTTGCGGGAGACACGATTGCGGCGCGTTCGCCTTCTTTTCAGAGGCAATCGGCGACGCGTTGCTCCGGCGACGAGGTTAACAGGAGCGAGGTTGGCAGCGCTGCGGTCCGTGCAAACGGAGCCTCTACATGGGTTGACGGCGAAGACCTGTCTTTTTGCTTCCGCGATGTGTTAAGATCAACTGGCATCGCGCAGTCGGGCCGGAGTCGGTCCACGCACGCTGCTTGTCCCATCAATGCGAAGATTCTCGACTTTTCATCTTCTACCCACACGGGATCACGGAAAATCATGAACCTCTCAGGCATCGCACTCGTCACCGGCGGCGCCGGTTTCATCGGTTCGCACATCGCCGCGGCGCTCACTGAACGAGGCGCGCGCGTGCGGATCATCGACGATCTTTCCACGGGCCACCGCGAGAATCTCGACGAGATCGGCGGCGATTTCGATTTCATCCACGCTAGCCTGTTAGACGAGGCGGCGCTCGAACGCGTGCTCGACGGCGTCGAACTGGTCTTTCACCAAGCGGCGATCCCGTCTGTGCCGCGTTCGGTCGAGAAGCCTCGCGAGACGCATCGCGCCTGCGTCGAAGCGACGTTCGCTTTGCTCGAAGCGGCGCGGCGGCGCGGCGTGCGGCGCGTCATCTATGCTGCGTCGAGTTCGGCTTACGGCGACCAGCCGACGCTTCCAAAGTCCGAAGAGATGCGACCGGATCCGCTTTCGCCCTATGCCGCGGCGAAGCTTGTCGGCGAGTACTACTGTCAAGTTTGGACGCGCACGTATGGTTTGGAGACGGTGGCGCTTCGTTATTTTAACGTCTTCGGCCCGCGACAGGATCCGAGTTCGCCATATTCAGGCGTCATCTCCCGTTTCATCGCCGCTTTGATGAAGGGCGAGCGGCCTGTGATCTTCGGCGACGGCGAACAGTCGCGCGATTTCACCTATGTCGACAACGTCGTGCAGGCCAATCTCAAGGCGGCGGAATCGTCGCGCGCCGTCGGTCAGGTCATTAACGTCGCCAATGGCGAAAGGATCACGCTCAATCGGCTGCTCGAAGTGTTGAAGGAGTTGACCGGACGCCGCGAGGTCGCGCCCGAATATCATCCACCGCGCCCCGGCGATGTGCGCCACAGCCTTGCTGACATCACACGCGCGCGTGAGCTTCTCGGTTATGAACCGGTCATCGGTTTGGAGGAAGGCTTGCGCCGGACCATCGAATGGTGGGAAGCGAGCCGCTACGCGCGCGTCTGAGCTTCTCCAAAACTCGATTCGTTCGCGCACCATCCTGTGAAGTCGCCCGGTGCGCGTGCCTTCCTCAACTGCCTTCGGAAAAGGTGGCTGCGCCCGCTTCTTGCTCGCTCGGTGGCGAAAAGCCCGGTTCATGTGTCAATCCATTGGTCTCGGGCGAGGAAGCGAGCGCTTCGGGATCCAGATTCTACCTTTTGGCGGATCCCGCCACCCTCAGAAAGAGATACGCGCGCTCAATTGCACTTCGCGCCCCGGCGTCGCCGCCTCCGTGATGGTGCCGAATTGCGGTGTATTGACGAAGCGATTCGGGGTGCCGAGGTTGGTATGATTGAGCGCGTTGAAAAGTTCGGCACGAAGTTGCAAACGCAATCGTTCGGTCAAAACGAAATCACGCTGCACGGCCACATCCAACGTCCTCATGCCCGGACCGTAAACGGAATTCCTGCCGACGTTGCCGAACGTGTAGGCTGGCGGCGTGGTGAACGCTTCCGGATTGAACCAGCGATTGGCCGTGCGCGTGCCCGGGCCGAAGACGGGCTGCCCCGTGTAGTTAGCGCGAATCGGGTTGTCGCCGAGCAGCGTTCCGGCGTTGGCCGTGTCGCCAAAGACCGAGATGGTGAAAGGATAACCGCTCTGCGCTTGATAGATGGCCGAGATGCGCCAGCCGCGCGCGATCGCTGTCAACCAGCCTTTGCCGCTCATGGTCGGCACGTCGTAGACGAGGCTGAGCGCGAACCGATGGCGAATGTCGCATGCTGGCCCCTTCTCCGCCGCAAGGTTGCTGTTGTTTTGTGGCAGAGCCGATTCGAACATCGGCGAACGAAAGTCGGGCGCGTCGCTCAAGTTCTTCGACCACGTGTAGTTGGTCAAAAAGGTCAACCCGCGCGCGTAGCGGCGACGGACGTTAACGTAGCCAGCGTTGTACCAGCTCTGCGCGGAGTTCTCGAGCAAGTTGATGCTGCTCACGGGAAAGGTAAGACTCACGGCGCGGACGTTTTCCGGCAACACCGTGCCCGGAACGAAGCTGATGGTCTTGTACGGGCGACGCGGCCCGAGCGGTCCCGGTCCGGGGGGCGCGTTGTTGATCAAGTGCGCGCGTTGCAGGTGGACGCCGTGCGAGCCGAGATAGCCGAGTTCCAGTGTGGTCGTCTGTGTCAGGCTCTTTTCGACCGATAGGCTCCACTGTTGGATGTACTGGGCCGGCGCGTTCGCCTCGAAAGAAGCGAAGCTAACGACGGTGCGCCCGAGCACCGGTTCGTCGAAATTGAAACGCGAGGCGAGCAGCGCAGGCGACGGGATGAAGTTGTCGCTCTGTTGCGTCTCCGGAAAGACGTAAGGAACGTTATGGCGCTGATTGCACCACGTGTTCATATCGACCGGCGTGAAGAAGAGGCCGAAAGCCGCGTGGACCACGATGCCGTAGCGCGGCATGTGATGTGACATGCCCAAGCGCGGCGCGAATTTCAATTTGTTCGGAAACATCAATCCTTCGGGATAGCCTTGTTGCCCGCCGATGAAGGCCATCAGTTTGCCGTCGCGGAAGATGAGGTTCGAGTTCGTATAGCGGATGTCGCGCAAGGGGCTCATGTACTCGTAGCGCAGACCAAGTTGCAGCGTCGTGTTGCGCGTAAGTTGGAAGCTGTCTTGGACGAAGGCATCGGCGTACCACTGGCGGAGTTGCATCTGCGGGATGCCGGCCTGTCGTTGTTTAACCACGGGCAGCCCGAGCAAGAAGCTGGCGAGCGCCGAGCCGGTCTCGTCGTTGGTCCCGGTGCGCGTCGTAAAGCCTCTGGTGAATTGGTAGTAGCCGCGGTTTTGGAAAAAGCCCCACATCGGCCAGATGTAGTAGCGGAAGCTACCGCCAAACTTCAGACTGTGGCGCCCCTTTTGCCAGCTCAGGAGATCGCGCGCTTCGAGCAGCGTATCCCACGCGCGCGTCGGCGTGGCCAAGTACTGATCGCCCATCGGCGTGTAGCCCTGCACTTGGAAGTAGGGCGCGCCCCACGCTCCCGGACCACCGAAGCCGATGCCACGAATGCCCAGTTCAGCAACGATATTGTTCTTGTCGGTGCTCTCTGTGTAACGATGCATCGCGAGGCGGCTGACGGCGATGGCCGCCATGTTGACCACGTTCGGACTGAAGACGTGGTTCCACGCGATGTTGCCGTGTTGCGAGAGGTTATCGTGAAAGGCACCAAAACCGGGCAGACCCTGCGGCGTGAAGCCGCGCTCTTTGCCGAACGAGTAGCGCACAAAGGCCGTGTCTCCGCCGCGGAAGTTGTAGTCAACGCGAAACGTGCCTTGATCGTTCTTGTGCCGTTCGTTGCGCACGTCGATGTAGTTATTGCAGGCCATCCCTTGGCCAACGACCATGGGCGCGCCCATCATCGTCATCGCCATGTCGCACATGCCCATCTCGAGGTTCGGGCGAGGGACGTACTTTTGCAGAAAGAGCGCGGCCGCCGGATCGATCAATTCCGGCGGAATGACGTTG
>CAKZOF010000793.1 GCA_937135995.1 uncultured Pyrinomonas sp. | reverse complement strand
TGTGCGTGTTCTTCTTTCGGGGCGCAGGTAGTCAGTAAACAGCGCCAAGATGATGCCAGCGATGAATCCGCCCACGTGCGCAGCGTTGTCGATGAAGCCGCGGCCAGCGTAGCCGATGGCGAAGTTGACGAGGATGACGGGCAACAACCCGATGCCGAAGTTTCGCGCAAACTCTTCAGGAAGTTCGCGCCGATATTTGATGCCGAAGACGAAGAGCACGCCGATCAATCCGAAGAGCGCACCGGATGCGCCCACCGACGGATTGTCGGTAGCTTTGAAAAGAAAGCTTTCCAACCAGCCGGAAGCCAGATCGGGACGAACGGTCAGGTAGCTCGCAACTACGCCGGCGATGCCCGAGACGATCCAGAAGACGACGAACTTGGCCGAACCGTACAGCTTCTCGACGTATGGGCCGAGCAACAGCAGCCCGTACATGTTCAAGAAGAGATGGATCGGGCCGGCATGGAGGAAAATGGGCGTGACGAATCGCCACCACTCGCCTTGATCGACAAGCGTGTTGATCTTGGCGCCGTAGGAGACGAGTACGCTGTAGTTCTCCGACCCGCCCGACAAATACATCAAGATCGAGAAGAAGACGTTGACCGTGAGAAAGATGACCGTGAAAGGGGCCGGGCGTGAAAGCACGGCACGGAGAAAGCGTCTGGTGCGCGACTGGCGCGCGATCTGAAAGGCGGCCGGCGTCGGCGCGCCGCACTGCAAGCAGAAAGGCTCGCTGGCACCGATCAGCGCACCACAATAACGACACACACTCGGTCGCCCGGTGTAGTCCGTGTTCCCGTTGGCAGTCTCTTCGGTCAAGCTCTTCGACGTCGCTCCTCGCTTCATTCTAACACCAAACGGGACGAAGAACCGCAAGGGCCGCAGCGCTCCGCGCCAGCGAAAAACTTCGTTCGTTCCGGCAAGGAACGACACGGCTGAACGCCGCGAGACTATTGCCCACGCGCGAAAGCCGGACAACTTTCTGCCGACCAATGAACTGGAACATCAGACCGCGCCGCAAGCAAACGGACGCGCGCAGCCGGGCGGCCGGCGCATGTTTCAGAGTAAAGAGCGGTTCGATCCCGCGCAAAGGCCACGCGCCTCGCTGCGGGCTTTCGATGTGCGGTCGCCAGGTGGAAAAACGGGTTCGCGTCGTCACTTTTCAACAGAGCGCGCATCGTTCAGCGTGATGCGCTCGCGCAGGCGAATCTCGCGCGGTGCGTTCGCATCGTCCACCACTTCGACGGGAATGCGCCAAGCGAATGACTTGATGCGGCACAACCCCGTGTTGTCCTCGCGGCAGTAGTAGAACGTTGCTGTCGCGTTTATCTCGGCTGCACCCGGCGTCGCGGCTCGAAGATCCGCGCGCAGCGGCAGCCGAACTTCCGTTCCGCGCCAAGCTTTTTTGCCCGTCTCAACAGAGAGCGCGTCGTTGCCGCGCACGATCTCGACGCTCGCGCGCTGTGGAGCCATCGGGTTGAGATGATAGCCGGAAGGCAATTCGACGTCGAGCACGAGCGTGATCGTTGACCTTGCGGCGACCTTTTGCATCGGGAGTGAGAGCGTCGCCTCGGGTGGTTTTGGCTGCTCGGCGCGGACCGTCATCGGCGGCGTGAGTCCTTTGATGGGCAGCGTGCGCGTTTCGCCAGTGCGCGCATCGACGAGGCGCACGGCGTGGTTGTTGGTGTCGGCGACGTATATCGCGCCCCTGGCGATGCTCAAACCACCCGGTTCATAGAACTTCGGACGTCTGCCGTCAACATGGCCGGGACCGGGGCCGCCGACAAAGGTGCGCACGGTTTGCGTTCGCGGGTCGAGAACCTTGAGTTTGTGATTGTATGTGTCGGCGATGTAGAGCCGTCCGTTGTAGTAGGCGATGCCGAGCGGATGTTGAAAGCGCGCTTGATCGGCGCGTCCGTCGCGGTCGCCGAAATCGAAAAGGTCGCCACCTGCCAACGTCCGCACTCGCCCGTTGGGACCGAGTTCGATGGCTCTGATGATGTTCGACTCGCTGTCGGCGACATAGAGCGTGCGGCCATCGGTGATCAGTCCGGACGGCTGCGCGAAGGCAGCCTCTTCGCGCGGTCCATCTTCGCGCGCCTCCGCTCCCGATCCGGCGAACACGCTGACGCGCTGGCGCTCGAGATCGAGTTGCCAGATCTGGTGCGGTCCAGCCATGGCGATGAAGAGCGTTTTTCCGATGAGTTGCAAGTCCCACGGCGAAGAGAGAGCCGTCTTCGCCGCTTCGCCTTCGCGCGTCGAGTAATCGGCAAGCTGCGCGCCCGTTCCGGCAATGGTTTCAACCGTGCGCGCGCGCAAATCTATGCGTCGGATGGCGTGGTTGCCGGTATCGGCGACATAGAGAGAATCACCATCGAGCGCCATGCCCTGCGGATTTTTGAAGGTTGCGCGGTCGGCTGGTCCGTCTTGCATTCCGGCTTCGCCCGTGCCGAAGGTGTCAAGCAGCGTTCCGTCGAGGCGCGCGACCACGATGCGATGGTGGTTCGAGTCGGCAATGAAGAGCCTCCCGCTTTTGTCATCAGCCAGCACTTTGCCCGGAAAGGCGAGCGGCACGTCGCCGACTTTCGCCCGCTCGAGCGCGAAGCGAAGGGGCTCTTCGTTCAGCTTGCCACGCTGGCGGTATTCAGCGACGAGCGCGCCGATCGTTCGGTCGAGAAGATCGTAGTTGCCTTCTCCGGCCACCGTTTCCACGATGTAGCCTTCGGGATCGATGAGCACGAGCGTTGGCCAAGCGCGCACGGTGTAGCTTTCCCAGATGGCGAACGACGCGTCGTTGACCACCGGGTGTTCGATGCCGTAGCGCAGGATGATGCGGCGTATGTTTTCCGTATCGCGTTCGTTGTCGAACTTGGCCGAATGGACACCGATGACGACCAGTTGATCGGCATACTTGGCTTCGAGGCGTTTGAGATCGGGGATGATGTGGATGCAGTTGATGCAGCCGTAGGTCCAAAAATCCAACAGCACGATCTTGCCGCGCAGCGCAGCCAAGGACAACGGCCGGTCAGTGTTGAGCCAGCCGTTGTGTGGCACGAGTTCGGGCGCGCGCACACGCGCTTGGGTCTTCATCGTCTGTGCTTGAACGTTTGCCGCGAAAAAGAGGCTGACGAGGATGAGCGTCGCAATGGTTCTGTTCTTCATGGTGACACGAAACGGCTCCGTGCGCGGTGAACCGTCGTGCCCGTTTGAAACCGCGTGGTAACCGACGCTTCGAATTGTCTCACGACTCGCCTTGCGCCTTCAAGCCGAAGATCGCGATGAAGCGCCTTTGCGCTCTCGGCGCGTTCTTTGTGACGCTCGCTACACGCCTCTTTGCCGTCTTCGGGGCCAGCGTTGCGCTTTGTCCGCGCTTTTTGTTAGTCTCTCCGTTACTCCACGCTCAGAGGACGCACATCGGACGTGTACCCAGTAGGAAATCTCTTCATTCCGGTCTCGCACGGCAGATTGGAAGCGATCTTGAAGGAACCGCGCGACGGCGCGCGCGGCGCAGCGCTCGTCCTTCATCCGCACCCGCAACACGGCGGAACGATGCACAACAAGGTTGTCTTCCGCGCGGCGCGTGGGTTGGAAGACGCCGGGTGCGCGACGCTGCGCATCAATTTTCGCGGCGTCGGGCAGAGCACGGGCCATTATGCGGGTGGCATCGGCGAACGCGAGGATGCGCGTGCGGCGCTCGATCTCCTCGCAGAGAAGTATGCTTCGTTGCCGCTCGGGCTCGCCGGTTTCTCGTTCGGTTCGCGCGTCGGATTGGAGACGGGCATCGGTGATGAGCGCGTCGGTTTTCTGATCGCTATCGGCACGCCCGTTAACATGTACGACTTCTTTTTTCTGCGCGGGTGCCGCAAGCCGATCCTCTTCGTTCACGGCGAGCGAGATGAGTTCGGCGACGTTGCGGCATTGCGCGCGCTCGTCGCCCAACTCCCGCCGGAGGCAAGGGCGCAATTGCATGTCGTGCCCGGCGTCGGCCACTTTTTCGATGAAAAGGTCGACGAAGTGCGCCGCGTCATCGCCGAGTGGACAAGGCAGCAGCTAGCGAGCGCGTCTGAAACGGACCGCCGCGAAGCGCAAGTTTGAATGTGACGACCAAGGATTTCATCAACGAGGCGAAGCTGTTGATCGGTGCTCGGCGTCGCCGCTGTTTGTTTTTTGGCGCATGGAGCTGCGCGCTCGTCGCGCTTTGTTTGACGTGCGCCGTGTCGGCGCAATCTGCCCGGCAGTCCTCGAAGCGGCCACTGCACGCGCCCGACGTCATCTTTGTGCCGACGCCGATGGAGACGGTGATGGAAATGCTGCGCCTTGCCGACATCAAACCGGACGACGTGCTCTACGATCTAGGAAGCGGCGACGGGCGCATCCCCATCATGGCGGCGAAGCTCTACAACATCCGCGCCGTCGGCATCGAGATCGATCCTAAGATGATTGAAGTCGCGCGAGCGCGGGCGCGACAAGAGGGCGTCGCCGACCGCGTCCGCTTCATCAACGCTGATCTTTTCCGTGCGCCCATAGGCGAAGCGACGGTGGTGACGCTCTACCTTTCGCAGACGCTCAACCTGAAGCTTCGGCCCAAGCTGCTGCGCGAGCTGAGACCGGGCGCGCGCATCGTTTCGCACGATTTCACGATGGGAGATTGGAAGCCGGAACGGGTGGTGCGCGTCCCTTGGCAGAATTTGTACCGCACGGTCTATCTCTGGACCGTGCCACCACGGCACGCGCTCCATCGGGGCCGTGCGCCGAGTAGATCAAGCAAATGATAGGGATGAAATGTGAGCCTCCTTTGATTAGGCTCGGCGGCTCTTGAGGCGCTCACCTCCTCAGGCGATCGTTTCCCCGTTGTCGTAGCGGTGCGCCTCTTCGGCGTAGATCCGCTCGATCACGTCGTGATACTTTTCATCGATCACGCGCCGTTTGACTTTGAGCGTCGGCGTCAGTTCGCCACCTTCGATGGATAGTTCATGCGCGAGCAGCGCAATGCGCTTGACGCGCTCGTAGCGCGAAAAATCTTGCATCAAACGATCTACTTCGCGCTGGACCAAATTGACGAGGCGCACGTCTTGGGCCAACTCCTCGTTCGGGCGATCGTCAAGCGGAATGCCTTCGGCAGCAGCTTGCGCGCGCAGCTTCTGCCAATCGGGAACGATGAGCGCTGCCGGGAACCGCCGCCCGTTGCCGACGAGCACGGCTTGACTAATGAGCGGGGATGCTTTCAACCTTTGCTCGATCGGTTGCGGCGCGATGTATTTGCCGCCGGAAGTCTTGAACAGTTCTTTCTTGCGATCGGTGATGTAAAGAAAGCCATCTCGATCGAGCATGCCGATGTCGCCCGTCCGAAACCAGCCGTCAGCGGTGAAAGCAGCGCGCGTCTCTTCGGGCTTGTTGTAGTATCCGCGCATGACGTTTGGACCACGCACTTGGATTTCGCCATCGGCGGCGATGCGTACCTCGACGTTGCGGATCGGGCGCCCGACGCTGCCCATTCGATTGGCCTTGGGCGTGCAGACCGAAATGACCGGCGAAGTCTCCGTTAATCCATATCCCTGAAGGACCATCAGACCCGCGCCGGTGAAGATATAACCTAGTTCGGGCGGAAGCGCCGCGCCGCCCGAAACGAAGAAACGCAAGCGCCCGCCTACCGCTTCTTTCCACTTAGAGAAGACGAGACGCGAGGCCAAGCCATGCTTCAAGGCGAGCGCCAGCGGCACGCGCTCGCCGTTCAGCGTTCGCCGAGCCCACTCCTTGCCTACCTCCACGGCCCAATCGAGCAGCTTCGCTTTAGCCGGTCCACCTTCGGCGGCGCGTTCGCGAATGCGCGCGTACATCTTCTCGAACAGGCGCGGGACGGCAGCCATCACCATCGGGCGCGCTTCGCGCATATTCTCGGCGAGCTTCTCGATCGATTCCGCATAGTAGACGCTGACGCCGTAGTGAACGTAAACGTACATCAAGAGTCGTTCGAAGACGTGCGAAAGCGGCAACACCGAAAGCGCCACGTCCGACTCGCTCAACTGCAGTTCAGCGGAGCTGTCGATCATGTTCGACACGAGATTGGCGTGCGTGAGCATCACGCCTTTGGGTTCACCGGTCGTCCCCGAAGTGTAAATCAACGTGGCGAGATCGTCAGGGCGGACGGCTTGCGCGCTCTCTTCGATCATGTGTGGCTGTTTTTCAGAGAGCGCACGCCCTCGCGCTTCGAATTCAGCGAGCGTGATGGCGCCGGCTTCGTCGGCTCCTTCGGGATCGAAGAAGATGACGTGCTCCAACGCACCGCGCACGTGCGCGGCGATGCGCTCGAAAGAGGCGCGATGTTGGATGAAGAGCACGCGGGCTTGCGCGTCGTCGAGGATGTAGCGGACCTGCGCCGGTGCCTGCGTCGGATAGATAGGGACGTCAGTCGCTCCGGCAAGATGACACGCGGCATCGACGAGCACCCATTCGGGCCGATTCTCCGACAATAACGCGACGCGATCGCCACGACCAATGCCGAGCGCGCGCAGGCCGAAGGCGATGCGGCGCGCGCGTGCGATGAACTCTTCGGACGAGATCGCGTGCCAGCGGCCCGCGCGCTTGTAGTTGAGCATGTCGGGCTTGCGATGGCGTTCGACCGATCGTTGAAAGACCTCGACCAGCGTCTTCGGTTCATCCGGTGCGAGCGGCACGCGCGTTGGGCGAGCCGCCTCGGTTTGCGTCATCGACATAACGCGCTCGCTCCTTTTTTGATCCGATTGGATGACTCGCGTCTTGCGCCACGAAACGAGGCGCGCTCGAAAGAATCTGTGCAGCGAAATCGCCCCTCAAGCCGCGCTCACGCCGTTCAGAAAAATATCTACCACGTGATCGGCCATCGGCGCGAGTTTGTAACGCTTCTTCGACAGAATCCAGTTGGTCGCCATTTCGTCGAGCGCGCCGAAGAAGATCTTGGCCGCGACCTTGGCGTTCAAGTCAGCGCGAAAGATCTCCATTCGTTGCCCCTCTTCGATCACTTCGCGAATGATGCCGAGATATTCGGCCAGTCCGGCAGCGGAGAACTCTTCCATGAACTTGATCGAACCGCGAAGCTCGACTTGAAAGACCACTGCCAGATCGCGGTCCGCGCCCAAGCGTTCGAGATGCAACTGCGCGATGCGCCGCAGTTTTTCACGCGGGTCGCCGATCGCGGCGAGTTGTCGCCGTCCTTCGGCGATGGCCTCTTCCATCGTGCGATCGAAGATCGAATGAAGTATCTCTTCTTTGCTGCGAAAGTAAAGATAGACAGTGCCATCGGCGACGCCCGCCGCGCGCGCGATGTCGGCGACTTTAGCGTTGAAGTAACCGTGACGGGCAAACACGCTGATAGCAGCGTGCAAAATAGCCTCACGCTTGTCAGCCACAGCCGGACGTTGGGATAAAGATCGAACGGTGCTCATGGCGCTCGAAAAAGGACCGGTGAATGATGATTCACTCAGCAGCGCGTCTAGACTACCGCGCTTCTTCCGGATGCGCAACCCGATGTTGCCATCAGGCGCGTCCGCGTGTTCCTCACCTTCCGGGCTGGCGATCTGATAGGAAGTGCTGATCGGTTGGTCCGAAAAGCAGGGAAAAGTGGCAGAGCCAACACAGTTCGAACGCAGCTTCGACGGCTCCCCTCGCGTGAAGCTTTGTTACTTGAGTAGGTAAACAGAGCCGACCTGCTCGAAGTCGCCGGCAGGGGTGAGCACATCGGCGATGCCGAAGGGCTTTCGGAAGGCTTGGCGAGCCGAGGGAGTTTGTGGCGGAGGGGACAGGACTCGAACCTGCAAGCCCTTGCGGGCGGCGGTTTTCAAGACCGCTGCATTACCAATTATGCTACCCCTCCGCAGCAGGAGATTATTTATAGCGCAACCGAAGCGCTTTCTCAACTTTCATCGAGACGAGCCTTGTCGCCGCGCAAGCGAACGGCGAGCGAAGCCGCTAGGCTCGGAGAATGACCCTTTGCAGGAAGCATCGGACTTCTGTGCGAACGGTTCGGGAAAGTCGCCCGAAGCGTTTCCCCTTCGCGCTCGACCGACAAGACTCTTCGCGCGAGACCACCCTCTGCCCTCAAAGCATGCACTAGCTGAGAGCGGCGCGTGTTTTCGGAGACGTGCAGGGCAGCTCTTTGATTCCGGTGTGGAAAAGGGCGTTTCCTCTGCGGCTTGCGAGCGTATATAATCATCAGTTTATGGGCGAAACACGCTCTCTGCTCCAAGACCTGCTCGTGCTGTTGTTGGCCGCCGTGCCGATCGTTTTCTTCTTCCGGCGGTTCAACCTGCCCTCGATCGTTGGTTTCATGCTCGCGGGCGTTTTGATCGGGCCACACGGTTTGGGCTTGATCCGCGAAGCGGAAGCGATCGAAGCGCTAGCTGAAATTGGCGTCGTCCTCTTGCTCTTCAGCATCGGCTTGGAGTTTTCGCTTCGAAGCATCATCGACATGAAACGCGCCGTATTGCTCGGCGGCGGATTGCAGGTCGGGTTGACGGCGGCGGCGACAACGCTGATCGCGTTGCTCGCCGGACGACCCTTTGGACAGGCGATCTTCTTCGGTTTCCTCTTCGCCGTTTCGAGCACGACCATTCTGCTACGCAGCTACATCGAGCGCGCCGAAATCGATGCGCCGCACGGGCGCGTTGCCGTCAGCATCTCGCTCTTTCAAGACTTGGCCACGATCCCGATGATGCTTTTAATCCCTGTGCTCAGCGGGCGCAGCGGCGCGTCGCCCGCGGCGATCCTTTCGCGGTTGGGAGTTGCGTTGCTTGCCGTCGGCCTCATTATCTTTGCGGCGCGCGCAGTGGTTCCATTTCTGCTGCGTCACATCGTCGCGCTTCGGAGCAGCGAAGTTTTCATCATCTTCATCGTCTTCGTCGGCTTGGGCACAGCATGGTTGACCGCCGAGATCGGATTGTCGCTCGCGCTCGGCGCTTTCATCGCCGGACTGGTCCTATCCGAATCCGAATACAGCCATCAGATAGTCGCCGACATACTGCCGTTTCGCGACGTCTTCAACAGCATCTTCTTCATCTCGATCGGCATGTTGCTGTCCCTGAGCACGCTCATCGCCGATTGGCCGACGGTGCTTGTGTGGACGATCGCGTTGATCGTTGGCAAAGCAGCGCTCGCTTTCGTCGCCGTTCGCGCGCTTGGACGTTCGTTGCGCATTTCTTTGATGACGGGGCTTGGGTTGGCGCAGATCGGGGAATTCTCGTTCGTCCTCGCACAGGCCGGATACCCACAGGGGTTGCTGTCGGCAGCCGATTACCAGCGCTTCATCGCTGCTTCCATCCTCTCCATGATCGCCTCGCCTTTTTTGATCGAAGCTGCGCCGCGCCTCGGTTACTTCCTGCAAGAGAGACTGAGCGGACGCAAAGAGGACGAGGAGGACGAAGCGCTTTCTGCTGGTGCGGAGCAGTTGTCCGATCACGTGATCATCGTCGGATACGGTTTGAACGGGCGAAATCTGGCGCGCGTGCTTCGGCGGACAGGCATCCCGTACATCGTCATCGAACTCAATCCCGACACCGTGCACGAAGCGGCGGCGCGAGGTGAACGGATCATCTACGGGGATGCGACGCGGCGCGAAGTTTTGCACCGCGTCGGCGTGGAGCAGGCGCGTGTCCTTGTGCTCGCAATCTCCGACCCGACGGCGACGCGCCACGCCGTGCAGCTTGCGCGTCAACTCAACCCGCGGGTTCACATCATTGTCCGCACGCGCTACATGATCGAGCTCCCAGAGTTGTTGCGTTTGGGCGCAAACGACGTGATCCCGGAAGAGTTCGAAACGAGCATCGAGATCTTCTCGCGCGTGTTGCGCGAGTACGGCGTCGCGCGCCACGAAATACAGCAGCATGTCAACGAAGTGCGACGCGAAGGTTACCAGATGCTTCGCTCGCCTTCGCTCCCCCTCATCGAGGCGGAGGAATTGGCCGCGGCGTTGAGTTCCGCTGCGACCGAGACGGTGCTGATCGAGGAAGGCTCGCCCGCTGCCGGAAAGACGCTCGGCCAGCTGGACTTGCGAAGGATGACCGGGGCCACCGTGATCGCGGCCATTCGCGATGGCCAAGCGGAGATCAATCCCGGTCCAGAATACACGCTCAGCGTCGGAGATGTGTTGATCCTTCTCGGCAATCCTCGACAGATCGCCCAGGCCGTCGAGCATCTCAGTCGAAATTGACGAAGAAGGTCGAGTGCTTTGCACTCTGGTAGCGAGCGGAGGCGAGAAAGACGTTCGTCTAGATCGCGCGTTCGTGAACCTGACCGTGCATGACCCGAACGACTCGCGTCGGTCGCACCGCTTGAACGCAATTGGGTCGGAACAGCGGTCAGCCTCGTTGCCCCCAAGGCGTGTCGTCAAGTTGTCAGTCGCCTATAGATGGCGGGCAAGCGTTCGGGCAAAGAAAGCACGTCGTCGATGATCGTATAGCCGACTTCGCCGTACAGGTCGCGCAGTTCGGCTTCGGAGTCGCGGTCGATCGTGATGCAGAACGGGATGATCCCGGTCAAGCGTGCTCGACGCAAAGCCTCGCGCACGTCGTCGCGCGCATATCGCGCATCACCATAGTCGTGATCATATGGCCGTCCGTCCGAGAGGACGATCAGAAGGCGCGTGCGCGCTTCACGCGCGGCAAGACGCGCCGTCGCGTGGCGAATGGCCGCGCCTAACCGCGTGTTGTGCTGGTAGGTGATGCCGCCGATGCGGCGTTCGATCTCTTCCGTGAAACGCTCGTCGAAATCTTTGACGACGTAAAACTTCACGTTGTGCCGCCCTTCCGAGGTGAAGCCGTAGATGGCATACGAGTCGCCGACCGCTTCGAGCGCCTCGCTCATCAGAACTAGACCTTCCTTTTCGATGTCGATGATGCGACGACCCGGATGCGTGTAGGGTTGCAGCGGGTTGCGCCCGATGGTGCGCGCCGTCGATGACGATTGGTCCAGCAAAAAGGAGACGGCGACGTTGCGCTCGCGGCGCAGGCGCTTCGTGTAGATGCGCTCCGACTGCTGTCCGTCGGCACGGCGGTCAGCGACGTAGTCGATCACGGCGTTCAGGTCGTAGTCCTCGCCGTCGAGTTCGCCGCGCATGCGGCGCAGCCCTTCGGGCCTCATCAACTGGAACTGGTTGCGGATGGCCGAAATCAATCCTCGGTGGCGCGTGCGCGTTAGTTCGACGAAGGAACGATCGCCCATTTTGACGCGCTTTTCGATGACGCGGCACCACGCGACGCGATGGTCCATCAAATCGCGATCCCATTCGTCGTAGAGATAGGCCGCTTCGCCAGGCTCGAGCGGCTGTTCGGGCGTCTCGGCGCTGGTCCAGCGCTCCGCTCCGTCGAGCGTGTCGGACTCTTGTTCCAGATCTTCGAGCGCCCAAGCGTTGAACAATTCGCGCGCTTCGTGGCGGCGCTCGCGCTCGCGCGATTGCGGCTCAGCCTCGCGCGCTTCCGCGGGCGTCTTCTCGCGACTGGAGTCGCGCCCTTGAGTTTCGTCGTTGGTCTCGTTCTGTTGCGCCGAATCATCCGGCGTGACCGAGCGAAAGAGCGCATAAACACGGCTCGTCGCCATCAGCGAATCGGCAACGGTTGCCTGCGGACCAGCGAGGTAATCGGCGACGATGGTCTCAAGTTCGCTGACGATTTGACCGTAGAATTGCCGTGCATCGTCGCGCGCACCGCCGCAGAGCGTGATTTGAAAGAGCAGTTCAAACGGGACGACGTTCACCGGAAGATCCGCGATGCGCGGGCGCGTTGCGCGTAGATGTTCGCGCACGAGATCGAGATCACGCACCAGACCGCGATACTTTCGGCGCAGCAGGCGGTCGATGCGGCCGTTCTCCAGCATCGAGAAGATACGCGTCGCCAGCGCCTTCTTCGGGAACAGGGAGAGCACCGCGCGGTAGTCGCCCTCTTCCGGCATCGTGGGCCGACGCTCGCGCGAAAGGCGCGCTTCTTCCTCGGGCGGAAGGGCGGCTTCGCCTTTGGTCAAATCGTTGATGTAGCCGTCGAGCGAAAAAGCGTCGAGCGCATCGGCGTTCTCCGGCGCGTACAGCGCCGCGATCGATTCATAGGCCGCGCGCAGTTCAGCTGTGCCGCGCGCGTGCGTGCCAAACTCGATTTGACCAGCGGCGTGCGCGGCGAGGACTTTGTAGAGCCGGAAGTTGAGCTCTTCGGTTTCAAACTCAGCGACGTTGGGTGGCAGATGTATGGTTCGCCCATCGTTGATGCGCGCTTCGTTGCTCGCATGGACGAGCGGGGCCACTTCGACCTCGCGCCCCGTCAACGCCTCGATGTAAAGGCGCAGCGTGGCGGCGACTTGTTCGAGCGTCAAGCCGGCGCCGGAGCGCAAGGTTTCGTTGCTTTGGCGTGTTTCGAGCGCGTAGTAGCTGCGGCGCGCCTTGGCATTGGTCTCTTGCTTGAGGCCGTTTGCGGCCCACGCTTCGAACTGCTCGATCGTCGAAGAGCGAAGCGCCGACGGGGCCGAACGGAAGCAAGCGATGGCCGCTTCAGCATCGAGCGCAGCGATGCGTCGCACGGTGAAGATGACGCGGTGCAACGCCGCGTTTCCGGATCGTTGCTCGCGTTGAATCGCACGGACGACCTTGGGACCGGTGCGCGCCAACGAGATCATGGCCGCGTTCGACTGCGCGGCCACTTGCTGCAACAGGTCGGCCCATGCATCGAACGCTTCGGGCGCGGCGCGCAAGAACTCTGCGCCCGCGATGAAAGCGTGAAGCGCGGCCGCTCCGCCGTGTTCGAGCGAGCTTTCGGCGTGCGCAAAGAGTCGCCTGATACAGGTTGCGTCCAATCCGGCGGTCGCTGTCGGAAGGACGCTCCAGAAGTCCGTGGCGACGCCGCCAGCGCGCGCGGCAAAGGCGGCTGCCAACTGTACGGCCTCGCGCATCATGAGTGGCGCTTCGGCGCTGAACCGGTTGAAAGCGTTGGCCACCGGAACGGTGGCGTGAAAAAAGTCGGCGCTGTGCTTGGCCGAACGGCGCGCTATTTCGTGCGCCACTTCGAATGTCCAGCGGAGCGCCTGTTCATCACCGATGACTTGTGCGAGGCGCGGAGCCTGACGATAGGTCGCCAGCGCGATCGAATTCGAGAGCGTCATCTGCCGCAAGCAGACTTGCAGCAGCAGTCGGCGCACTTCCAACGGGAGCGGTGCAAGATGCGCCACGCCTTCGGCGAAAAAAGACTGCCCAGCGTCGGGATTGGTCATCAACAGCCTGCGCCCTATTTCGCCCCACGCACGCAGACCTTCGGCGTCGAGAAGATGCGCGACTTCCGTCGTCGCGCGCAAGAACTCGGCGCTCGCGCGAAAGCTGATGACCGCCAGAGAGGCGCTCACTTCCAGCGCCACGCGCGCCCGATCTGCCGGAAGATGGCGAAGTTGGCGCAGCAACTCAGACATACGTTGCCGTTCGCTCGGATTGGCGATGGCACGAAGCCTATCGCGCCAATCGCGGTTCAACGGGCGCGTCTCCTCGGAGTCGAACATGTGTCCTTCGTCGCGTTCCACCATCTCGCTGCTGATTAGATGCCGTGGAATCCTCGCTAGTGATCCGCCGGAGCGCGTTGCCGTTCACAGATAACACGGTTGCGACCGCAACTTCAAACCTTCATATTGTCGAACGGTTTTGTGCGGAAATGATCGCTGTCCGATGCAGTTTCTCTTGCGATCAGCGTAAAAAGGGTGCGCGGATGGCTCCGAACCGGAACTTTCAACGAGCGGCGACATCGCTGCCGGAGAAAAGGTGATTCGACCTGCTTTGTGGAAGTTTCGTTTCGGAAGAAGAGGGCGAGACTGCGCGCTCGATCTGCGCCGACGCGCCGTCTCAAAGCGCGCCCTCGGCGGGCTGGCGATGGTTGCCAGATCGTCCGCCTAGCCGATGAACATCTCGTCTTCGCCGTAGGATTGGTTGATAGGTTTAGGAGTTGGCGCCGTGAGCACCTCGAGGCCACGCCGGATGCCCGCCATGATGGCGGCTAGCTCACGCGCCGGATCGACAATGCGCGACTGAATAAAGCGCGTCGTCGCCACGACTTGGGCGTGCGTTTCATCGATCGAGCGCCCGATCATCTCAACTTTGTCGCGGGCCGTTTCCACCGAATGGCTGACGAGCGCTTTGATTTCACGCACTTCGTCGCGGACGATGGCCGCCGATTCCGAAAGGTGCATGGTCGCGGTCGAAAGATGCCCGGACATCTGGTGAACTTGCGCGGCGATCTCGCGCCCTTGGGCGGCGATGCGCCGCGCCTCCTCACTGAGCGCCGTCGCGCGTTCGATCAACGGCTCGACGCGCTTTTCGAGCGCCCCCACCGTGCGCGCGATGCGCCCGACGAGCACGGCGATGAAGATAGTCGCCAGCGCAATCACGACGAACGAGATGGCGATGACGACCAAAATCCAAAAGAGCGGGTCGTTGGCGTTGATCTGAAGAGCCAGCAGAGCCTGCACGATTCGTCCCCGGCCTTGTGAGCTGGTTCGAACTTAAGCGATCGGCTCCAGAGAGCTTTGGCCCGAAGGCTGCCGATCGAAACTTACGCTTTCGGGCGAGAACTCAAGATTCGCGCGCTTCCGGTAGTTCGGCCCGCTGTTTCTCTTCGACGTAGGCCTGCTTGCCGGCTTCGATCGCCGCGGTGATGCGCTCGCTCTGACGCGCGGCTGCTTCGCGCGCGGCCTCGGCCAGTTCCGACGCTTTTTGCGTCGCCGTCGAGTAGTACTCGCCCGCTTTGGCCCCGATCTGTGCGGCCGCTTCGCGCGTACGGTCGACGCTCTTGCGCGTTGCGTCGGCGATGTCGCTCCGCAGCTCGCGTCCCGGTTTGGGTGCGAACAACAGCGCGACGATGGCTCCGATGGTGCCGCCGATCAAAAAGTAGGTCAAGCGCGTCGAAAGATCGGTTTCGCGGTCCGTGACGCCAAACGGTTCATGTGTGCTCATGGCAATCCTCCCCGGTTCGCTGCCGGTTTCGATGAAAGTTTATTGGGCCGAAATCAACTTCCCACGGCCCGCAAGCGCGTGGGATTCTTGGGCTCACCACTTCTTACGCGGTGATGCACGGCATTTCAACCGTCTCCTCGTGCGTCACTTCCCATGTGCCCCACGGTACACGGGAGATTCTAGCAAATCCCCACTTGCGATGCCATGTTCTGCTTCGGAGCAAGTGTGGGAGTCCGTGCGTGCCACCCCTGAAGTGAATGGGTTTCGTCGCTCTCCCACGCCCCTCGTCTTTATAACAAATGCGCGAAGGGGCGAGCAAGAAGCTTGAGGGCGGAAATCACAGGGCGCAAGAGCGCGTCGAGGTGTTGGCGCTCTAACTTCGGTGTTCAGATCACCGTGGTGATGATCTCGCGAATGCTGCGTTGCAGGTCGCGATCGTCGGTGATCGGCGCGGCGAGCGCGACTTCGGCCGCGCTGATGGGAGCGATGCCGCGCGCGATCAATTGCGCGGCATAGATCAGAAGCCGCGTCGAGACACCTTCTTCAAGCCCGTGACCGCGCAGGTTTCTCACCTTCTGGCCGATCAACACCAGATCGCGGGCGACATCGATCGAGACGCCGCCTTCGCGCGCAACGATCTCGGCTTCGAGTTCCGGCGGCGGGTAGTCGAACTCGATGGCGATGAACCGCTGTCGCGTGGATTGTTTCAAATCCTTGAGGATGGATTGGTAGCCCGGGTTGTACGAGACGACGAGCATGAACTCAGGCGGCGCCTCCACCACCGTGCCACGCTTTTCGATGGGGAGCCTGCGGCGGTGATCGGTCAACGGGTGGATGATGACCACTGTGTCTTTGCGCGCTTCGACGACCTCATCCAGATAGCAGATGGCTCCGTGACGGACGGCGGTGGTCAGCGGACCGTCGTGCCAGACGGTCTCTTCGCCTTCGAGCAAGAAGCGCCCCACCAGATCGGTTGCCGAAAGGTCTTCGTGGCAAGCGACGGTTACCAGCGGGCGATTGAGCCGCCACGCCATGTGCTCGACGAAGCGCGTCTTGCCGCAGCCGGTCGGTCCCTTGAGCATCACGGGCAGCCGGACATGATAGGCCGCCTCGAACAACTCCGTCTCGTTGCCGACCGGGAGGTAGAAGGGTTCGTCCGCGATGCGGTACTCCTCGATTGCGCGCTCGACTAACGCTTTTTCGGCCATGTCTCAAAAAACTTCCCCTGATGGGCTGACGCTCGCCCCGTTTTGATGTATTCTTGACCGTTTGGTGCAAACTCGATGAAGAACACAATGCATCTTAACATCCGGCCATGATGGCGGCAAACGAAGCTGGCGCAGGTGCCGGTCGGAACCAGGCTTGAAACGCCATCGGCCCAGCAAGAACACGCATGGCGAGCCATGCGGGCGCGCGCGGTGACTCGAGAGGTGTGAGAAAGATGAAGATCGCGGTGGCAATGAGCGGCGGCGTGGATTCTTCCACAGCGGCGGCGCTTCTGCGCGAAGCCGGACACGAAGTCATCGGCTTCACCATGCAGTTGTGGGATCAGCGCCGCAATCTGGTGCTCGATGAAAATGGCGAGCCGCTGCCGTCGCGCTGCTGCTCGCTCGATGACGTCTATGACGCGCGACGCGTCGCGCAGCAGTTGGGCTTCCCCTTCTACGTCCTCAATCTCGAACGCGACTTCGAGCGCGCAGTGGTTCAGCCGTTCGTACAGAGTTATCTGAGCGGCGAAACGCCTATCCCTTGCGTGGCCTGCAACAGCCGGTTGAAGTTCGCCTCGCTCGACCGGCTGGCACAGAGCTTGGGGTGCGAGCGCGTGGCGACCGGTCACTATGCGCGCGTCGTGCGCGATGACGAAACGGGTCGATACAAGCTCTTTCGCGGACGTGACCGACGCAAGGACCAGTCCTATTTCCTCTGGGAGTTGACTCAGGAACAACTCGCGCGCGCAATGTTTCCACTCGGCGAGTTGACCAAGGAAGAGGTGCGGGCGGCGGCGCGTCGGCTTGGGCTATCAGTGGCCGAAAAGGCTGAGTCGCAGGAGATCTGCTTCGTGCCGGACGGCGATTACGCTGGGTTCATCGACCGTTACTTGGAGGCCGAAGGCGAGCGCCGTCCGCCCGCTGGCGAAATCGTCTCCACCAGCGGTGAAGTGCTCGGCACGCACAAGGGAATCCATAACTACACCGTGGGCCAGCGTCGCGGTCTTGGCATCGCGCACGGGCGTCCGCTCTACGTCGTCGCCATCGATGCCGAGCGCAATCGCGTCATCGTCGGCGAGGACGAGGAGTTGTTGTCACGCGAGTTCTCGGCGGCGGGTGTTAACTGGATCGCGTTCGATCAACCGACGGCGCCGGTGCGCGCCGAAGTGCGCGTCCGGTACCGGCACGAGGCGGCGCCGGCCACCATCGAGACGACGGGCGAGGGAAGAGCGCGCGTGCGTTTCGACGAGCCGCAGCGTGCCATCACGCCAGGTCAGGCGACTGTTTTCTACCGCGGCGACGAGGTTCTGGGCGGCGGTTGGATCGTGCGCGTCAAGCGCTGAAGAGTCCGTCGCCTCGAATGTCGTCTCGAAAGGGCGAGCGCTGATGCAAGTTTGCGAGCGCGAACCTGCGCTTTTTGCGCGTTTTCGGCTCAACTGCGCTTCGCGCCGTCCAGCGGACAGCACGGTCAACCCCCCTGGTTCTTGCGCGTTCTCGGCCTTTCCGAACCAAGCACTTGCGGGAACCGAACGGAAAGGAACTGTAAGCGAGGAAATCCCCTCTTTGCTGCGCGCTCCATGTCTTCTCGACACTGCGGGATGATTTCGGGCGTTGCCGTTTCTCCGGCAAGTTCAAAAGCTTCGAGTTGCTCCGATTGGCGAGAGCAGCGGGTTTCGGACCCAAGGGCTTGAACTTTTCCGCTCCGGGTTGCGTACATACGCATGAGCGTTTCGCCTTTTTTCGAGCGACTTCGAGGAGGAGGTAGCAAAGTCACCGATGGCCATGTCGAACGCGCGCAAACTCGTTCTAATTTTCGGCGGGTTGTTTCTCGCCTTGGTGCTCGTGCTCTTCATCAGCGTGCTGATCCTCTATTTCTACGTTGGGTCGAGCGAGCCGAACATTGCTTCCAACAGCGTGTTGGTCGTGCGCCTCAGCGGCGATCTGCCTGACTACATCGCCGAGAGTCCGTTCCCGATCGGCTTTTCGCCGGCAATGTTCGATGGCAGTCGGCAGTCGCTCACAGACCTGCTCTGGCAGTTGAAAAAAGCCAAGGTCGATCGGCGCATCGGCGGCGTGCTGCTCGAAGTTGAAAATCTCGACATCGGATGGGCCAAGGCGGACGAAATCCGCGACGCCATCGCCGATTTTCGCCAGTCGGGCAAGCCCATCTACGCGTATCTGACCTACGGCGCCAACGCTGAATACTACGTCGCCTCGGCGTGCGAGCGCGTCTATGTCGCTCCGGTCGGCGATCTGTTCATCAACGGGTTGGCGGCCAACGTCATCTTCTTGCGCGGCGCGCTCGACAAGCTCGGCATCTACCCGGATTTCTATCAAATAGGCAAGTACAAGAACGCACCCGATCAACTGACGCGGCGCGAGATGTCCGAAGCGCAGCGCGAGGTGATCAATTCGCTGCTCGACAGTCAATTCGCTCGCTACATCAACAACGTCGCGGCGGCGCGCAAGCTCTCTGCCGAGACCGTGCGCGAACTGATCGATCAAGCGCCGCTTCAAGCCGAGCGTGCCAAAGAAGCTGGCTTGATCGATGACGTGGCCTATCGCGATGCGGTGGAGAACGACCTAAAGCGGCGCCTCGGCTACAAGGAGACAGAGAAGCTGCGCGCGGTCAAGGCTTCGCAGTACAAGCGCGTCGCGCCGGAATCTCTGGGGCTCAATAAGGGAGAACGGATCGCCGTCATCTACGCTTCCGGACCGATCAGACCAGGGCGCTCGAATAATTCGCCGTTCGGGTCGCAGAGCGTCGGTTCCGAGACCATGGTGCGCGAGATCAACGAGGCGCGCGACGACCAATCGATTCGCGCCATCGTCGTGCGCGTCGATAGCCCGGGCGGCACGGTCTATGACTCCGATTTGATCTGGCACGCGCTCGAAGAAGCGAAGAAGAAAAAGCCGGTGGTCATCTCGATGAGCGACGTGGCGGCATCGGGCGGTTACTACATCTCGGCGGGAGCCAACGCGATCGTTGCG
>CAKZOF010000792.1 GCA_937135995.1 uncultured Pyrinomonas sp. | reverse complement strand
CAGCACGTTCGCGACCGAGAGGCGGAGCTGTGCTCTGTCTTTCGTCAAACGGCGAATCACAACGACGAGATATTTCATCCGAGGAGAACAGCGATCATGGCCGAGATCACAGCGAGCGCCGTCAAGGCGCTGCGCGAAAAGACAGGCGCCGGCATGATGGAGTGCAAAAGTGCTCTGGTGGAGGCCGGCGGCAACGAAGAACTGGCGATCGAGATCCTACGCAAACGCGGGTTGGCGTCAGCCAAAAAGAAAGAGGGGCGCATCGCCGCCGAGGGAGCCGTCGGCTCGTACATCCACATGGGTGGCAAAGTGGGCGTGCTCGTTGAAGTCAACTGCGAGTCCGACTTCGTCGCGCGCACCGAAGAGTTTCAACAACTTGTCAAAGACATCGCCATGCACATCGCCGCCGCCGAGCCGCGCTACGTCTCGCGCGAAGAGGTGCCGGCAGATGTGCTCGAAAAAGAGCGCGAGATCGCGCGCGAGCAAGCGTTGAGCGATCCGAAGAACGCCAACAAACCGGCCCAGGTGATCGACAAGATCGTCGAAGGGCGGCTGGCCAAGTTCTACGAAGAGACCGTACTGCTGGACCAGCCGTTCGTTAAAGATCCAGCCAAGACCATCAAAGAACTGCTCGACGAGAAGATCGCCACCATCGGCGAGCGCATCGCTGTGCGCCGGTTCACGCGCTACAAGATGGGCGAAGGTTTGGAAAGACGCGCTGCGGATTTCGGCGCGGAAGTGGCCGCACTGCTCGGCGACAAGGAACAGAAATGACCGCGGTTCAACAGCCCGCTTCTTCTCGCCCCGCTTTCCGCCGCATTCTGCTGAAGCTGTCGGGCGAAGCCCTCATGGGCGAGCAAGGATACGGCGTCGATGTCAAGGTGGCGCGCAGCGTCGCCGAGGAGATCAAAGCCGTTCACGACGCCGGGGTCGAAGTAGCGATCGTGGTCGGCGGCGGCAACATCTTTCGCGGCGTTTCGGCTAGCGCGCAAGACATGGATCGCGCCGCCGCTGACTACATCGGCATGCTGGCGACGGTGATGAACGCCGTCGTGCTGCAGGACGCGCTCGAAAAACTCGGCGTCTACACACGCGTCATGTCGGCCATCGATATTCCGCAAGTCGCCGAACCGTTCATCCGCCGTCGCGCCATCAGGCACTTGGAGAAAGGGCGCGTCGTAATCTTCGCCGCTGGCACGGGCAACCCGTACTTTACCACCGATTCGGCAGCGGCGCTGCGCGCGTTGGAGATCAAAGCCGACGTTATCTTGAAGGCGACCAAGGTCGAAGGCGTCTATTCGGCCGATCCAGCCAAAGACGCTTCGGCCGAACTCTACGACTGCATCACCTACCAAGAGGTGCTCGAACAGCAGTTGAAGATCATGGACGCGTCGGCCATCTCGCTCTGCATGGACAACGCTCTTCCCATCATCGTCTTCAATATGAAGACACCGGGCAACATCGTGCGCGTCGTCATGGGCGAACCCGGCGTCGGCACTCAAGTGTGCGCCGAGCGTCCGCTCGCCGCGCAGGATGCCAGCCAAGATCATCCCGCTCGCACGAGGGAGTAAGCGCCATGGAAGAAGCCGTCAAGAACGTGATCAAAGAGACCAAACCGCGCATGGAAGCCGCCGTCGAAGATCTGCGGCGCAAACTGGCGACCGTTCGCACCGGACGCGCCACTGTCAGCCTGCTCGATTCGGTGATCGTCGAGTACTACGGCGTCCCAACGCCGCTCAATCAGATGGCCTCGATTCACGTCGCCGAACCGCAGCTCATCACCGTTCAGCCATGGGACCAATCGCAATTGGCCGCCGTCGAAAAGGCGATTCGCAACGCCGACCTCGGGCTGAATCCGACCAACGACGGCAAGATCATCCGCGTGCCCGTGCCGCCGCTTACCGAAGAGCGACGCAAACAGCTAGCCAAACAGGTCCACGAGATCGCTGAAGATCATCGCACGGCAGTGCGCAACATCCGCCGTGATGCCAACGAACGGTTAAAGAAACTCTTCAAAGAGAAACGCATCTCCGAAGACGAAGAACGAAGCGGCCTCGAAGAGGTGCAGAAACTGACCAACACCTACATCGCCAAGATCGACGAACTGGCCAAACACAAAGAGCAAGAGATCATGCATGTCTAGTTCGCCGGGCGACGGCTTCGCGAATACGCGACGGGCGCGCGCGAAAGCTCCGACACACCCAATTCACGCCGGAGATGAAAGCTACGAGGGCGCTTCACCGCGCCCTCGTCATTTGCCACCAGGCAAGGCCGCGACGCTTCCTCTGCTCGTTGTCCAGCAGCGCCTAGTCGGATGCACCACTAGGGCCCGCTTGCACGAAGAGTTGATCACGCTTTCAGCCGATCTTTCCCGCGCCTCCTGCACCGCACCCCGAGTCCGATCAGTCCCGAGCCGAACAAAAGGAGCACGCTCGGTTCCGGAACCGGCGTCGTCTGCTGCAACGTGCCCTCGACGACGAGGTTGTCCAGACGGTTGTTGCCGCTGTCGCTCGTCGCGCCGTTGAAGATGATGCGGAAACCCGCCTGCGGATTGTTATTCAGTCCAGCAATAGCGCTCAAATTGAAGCTCTGTAGCGCGAACGAAGTTGGGGGTGTGTAGGAAGAGAAGGTCGTCCAGTTCCCTCCGCCGTCGAGCGTGTACTGAAAGACGTTGTTGTTGAATCCGGTGCTGGTCCGCTGCGTCGCGAACGAGACTTGAATCGAAGTGTAGCCGGTGGTGTCGACCAACCACGTGAGCGTTCGTCCGTTATTGATCGTGTTGCTGCCGCCTTGCAAGGCGAGCGCGCTGCCCGCAGCATCTCCGCCGCGCGCGTTGATGGATGAGCCGCTGAAGTACGTGACGTTGGAAGACTCGAAGTTAGTCGTCATGCTCGCGGTGCGCGTACTCCGATCGACCGTCAAGTTGCCGTCATTGAAGTTCCAGATGGCGATCTCGTCAGCCTGCGTGCAGACGACGGAGAGGGCCAACAAGAAAGACGCGAAAATGTACCTCATTTTCTCCTCCGTGATTTGAATCTTCGAGCAGATCGGCACCGGATCGGTGGTGAGTCACCGACGAGCTGATCCTTCTGCCGACTCCATTTCGCTCTCGTTATATCCCAAAGAAGTTAAGAAGATCTTTCAATCGTGCAAAGGCGACCTTAAATTTGTCCGCGCTCGCAAGACCGAGCGTCCGGCAAAAACCACGAGACGGTCGAAATAGCGCACTCTACACACAAGCGGAGCGCAAGGTCAGCGCACCTCTTCTGAAACGTAGATGCGCGGGACGCGCTCGCTCACGCCACACGTCATCTCGTAAGACAGTGTGCCGGCCAATTGGGCCACATCTTCGATCGGGATGCTCAGTTTACCGTCGTGCCCCCAAAGCGTTACCACATCGCCTACTTGCGCCCCGTCAACTCGAGAGACATCTATCAACGTCAGATCCATCGAAATCCTTCCGACCACCGGCGCAAGTTTCCCACGAACAATGACCTTTCCGCGATTCGATAAAACGCGCATGTAACCGTCATGGTAACCGACGGGCAGGACCGCGATCAACATCTCGCACGGCGCTTTGAACGTGCAACCGTAACCGAGCGTCTCGCCGCGAGGAATTCTTTTAAGCAACATGACGCGCGTGCGGAATGACATGACGGGACGTAGATCGATGGGTTTCGTCTTCGGATGTAGAACGTCGCGCCACAGACCATAGAGAGCGCCCCCGGGACGCACCATGTCAGCATGAGCTTCCGGAAGAGCGAAGGTTGCTGCCGAATTAGCTAGGTGCTGCAAGGCGATCCGATGACCATGCGCGCGAAAGACCTCAACCGCATGACGGAAGCGCGCGATCTGCTGGCGGGTAAACTCATCTCGACGTGGCTCGTCAGCGGCGGCAAAGTGGGTCATCAATCCCTCGATGCGCAAAGATTCAAGGCGTCGACAAGCGGCAGCGAATTCCGCCACCTCGTCATAACGTACGCCAAGCCGCCCCATGCCGGTATCGACTTCGACGTGCACTGCGACCGTGGTCGCACGCGCGCGCGCTGCCTGCTCCAAAGCAGCAGCCATGTCAAGACGATGGATGACCGGCGTGATTTCGTGCTGCAAACAGGCGTCTTCTTGCCCGAACCAGAAACCGCCGAAACAGAGGATCGGTCGCGCGATACCGGCGCGCCTCAGTTCCAACCCTTCTTCCACGGTCGCCACGCCGAACCAATCGGCACCTTCACGTTGCAACCGGCGCGCGCAAGCGACCGCGCCGTGACCGTAAGCGTCCGCTTTGACTGCGGCGAGGATTCGGACCTGCGGGGCGATGCGCGCGCGCACTACGCGAAAGTTCCACGCGAGCGCATCGAGATCTATCTCGACCCATGTCGGGCGTGCGGATGATCCTTCGAGAGCGTTCGCCATCGCCTTCTCGCCATGAGGTCAGTGCTGAATTTTATCACTCGCGCCACATGTTCTCGAAGCGCGTGAATTCCTTGAGGAAGGCGAGCTTGATCGTGCCCGTCGGCCCGTTGCGCTGCTTGGCGATGATCAGTTCGGCGATGCCCGCGTTCTCTTCCGTGCGGTTGTACTGCTCCTCGCGATAGATGAACGCGACCAAGTCGGCATCTTGCTCGATCGATCCGCTCTCGCGTAGATCGGCCAACTGCGGGCGATGGTCGGTGCGCGATTCGGGCGCACGCGAAAGCTGCGAAAGGGCGATCAGCGGGACGTTCAGCTCTTTGGCCAACGCCTTCAACTCACGCGAGATCTGGGCCACCTCTTGCTGGCGCGATTCGACACGCCGCCCGCTGGCGCTCATCAACTGCAGGTAGTCGACGATGACCAGATCGAGTTTCTTCTGTTCGGCGGCGAGCCGCCGCGCTTTGGCGCGCATCTCCAACACAGAGATGCCCGGCGTGTCGTCGATGAAGATACGCGCTTCCGATAGTTTGCCGAGCGCACCGGCCAAGCGCGCCCATTCGTCGCGCGTCAAGAAGCCGTTGCGAAAGCGATGCGAATCGACGCGCGCTTCCGAACAGAGCATGCGCATGACGAGCGCTTCTGTGGACATCTCGAGCGAGAAGATGCCAACCACCGCTTCCGACTGCAACGCAGCGTTCTGGGCCAGCGTCAAGCAAAGCGAGGTTTTGCCCATCGCCGGGCGCGCCGCGATGATGATCAAGTCCGACGGCTGCAGCCCCGAAGTCATCGCATCGAAGTCGGTGAATCCGGTTGGCAGTCCGGTCAACATGATCTGGCGACCGGACATCTCTTGAACCTTTTCGAGCAATTGCTCGGCGACCGGCTTGATATGTTTGAAGCCTTGGCGTGTGCGTTCGTCGGCGAGAGCGAAGATCTCTTGCTCGGCGTGGTCGAGGATGACGTGCGCATCCTCCTCTTCTTCGAGCGCTTCGCTCATGATCTTGTTGGCCGCCTTGATCAAGCGCCGGAGCAAGGACTTGTCGCGGATAATCTCCGAGTAATGCGCGATGTTGGTGAAGTGCGGCAGGCCGTAGGTCAGATCCGTGAGAAAGCTCATGCCACCGAGCTGTTCGAAGATTCCTTCGCGGCGAAGCTCGTCAGCGAGCAGAATCGGGTTGATTTCGGAGCCGCGCTCGTTAAGCGCGATCATCGCTTGAAAGACGCGCCGGTGAGCTTGCACGTAGAAGTCATCCGGGCGAAGCAATTCGATTGCCTGATTGATGTGGCCGTTGTCGAGCAGGATGGCACCGAGAACGGCTCGCTCCGCTTCGGCGCTGTGTGGCAGCGGCCGCTCCAAGTATTGATCGCGCTCGGCGACGGAGTTCGGCATCGACAAGCCCTAGGGACGCGAGTTTCGCTCGCATGCGAGCGAAAGCAAAAGCGGCTGCAAGGAAAGCTTTCTCCGCGAAGCTTCGCTCGCAGCCGCGCCACTATACTACACGGGCGCGCGCGCCGACAACGCCTACTCTTGTGGCTCTTCGCTTGTGCCCTGTTCCGGCGGCGCTTCCGCCTGCTCGCTCTTTTTGCCTCCTTCGGCCACCACCGTCACGGGAAGTTCGACGCTGACTTCGCGGTGCAGGCGGACCACCACCGTGAAGTCGCCCGTCGTTTTAATCGGTTCGGGCAGCGTGATTCGCCGCCGGTCGACTTCGATGCCGCGCTCACGCAGGGCGTCAGCGATGTCCATGGCCGTGACCGAACCGTAGAGGATGCCGTGTTCGCCCGCGCGGCGCGCAAAGGTGAGGCGCAAAGACTGCAGTTCAGCGGCGCGCGCCTGCGCCATCTCGCGCTCGCGCGCTTCTCGACGCATGAGGGCAGCCCGTTCCTGTTCGATCTGCCGCATGTTGCTCGGCGTCGCTTCCACGGCGAGCTTGCGCGGCAACAAGTAGTTGCGCGCGTAACCGGCCTTGACGCGCACGATGTCGCCGCGGGCACCGAGGTTTTCCACGTCCTCACGCAAAAGAACTGTCGTCGTTGCCATCTCTCACTTTCCTCCTTTAGTCGGCCACGAACGGAATCAACGCCATGATGCGCGCGCGTTTGATCGCGGTCGCCAGCATCCGTTGGTGCGGCGCGCACACGCCCGAGATACGCCGCGGCATGATCTTGCCGCGCTCCGGGATGAACGGCTGCAACAGCCTGACGTCCTTGTAATCGATCAGATCTATCTTCTCGGAACAGAAGCGACACTGTTTGCGGCGCCGGATGCGACGCGCCGTTTTGCCCGCTGGCGCGACGGCGCGGACAATGTCTGTTCCTTCTTGTTCGATGTCCGTTGTCTGGTCTTCGAAATTGGTCGACATATTCAATCCTCTGCTCTTGAAACTTGATCCTTAGCTTCGGTTGCCAACGAAAGGTGCTTCGTTGGCGGTCCGGCGACGCGAGCATGAATCTTCATGCAACCAGCGCCGGAGCGGCCTTACGACTCGCTCGGTTCAGCGGTTTCAGCCACGTTGACCGGTCGCACACCGGCGCGTCGCCCTGCCTTGCGCGTGCGCCGCTCGCGCAGCTTCTCGGCCCGTTTGCGTTCGCGATCGACGCGCACGGTCATGAACCGCATCACAGCATCGCTGACGCGCATGCGGCGTTCCAGTTCGGCGATCTCGCGCCCCGACCCTTCGATCTCAAAAAGCACGTAGATGCCTTCGGTACGATGGTTGATTTCGTAGGCAAGCGTGCGCCGTCCCAAGTTCTCGACCTTGGTGATGGTGCCGCCTTGTTCGGTGATGGTTTGTTGAAAACTATCGCTCAGGCGAGCGAGGTCTTCATCGTTGATGTTCGGATCGACGATGAAAAGTACTTCGTAAACTCTCTTGTCAGCCAAGTTCTCTTCCTCCTCTCGGATGTTCGAGCCTCACCACGCCGGATGAAGCAAGAAGGATTTGTTGTGACCTCATTCGGCGCGCTGCTGATTATAGTGCGCCATGGCCCGCTCGATGCCGTCGCGCAACACGGCGCGCACGGCTTCAGCGCTTCTTTCTACGACCTCTTCCACCTGCCGACGCACGCTCACCGGGAACCGTTCCAAGACGAAGGCTGCAGTGTCAGCCACCGGATGGTCCGGCTTGATCCCGATTCGCAGGCGCATGAAATCTTGCGTGCCGAGCGCCGCGATGATGGACTTCAACCCATTGTGGCCGCCAGCCGATCCGCGCGCGCGCAAACGGATCGTGCCGAGCGGCAGGGCCAAGTCATCGCAAATCACCAACAGGTCGCGGCGCGGATCGAATTCCGGCTGCTTGCGTGCCAAGCACGCCACCGCCTCGCCGCTTGAGTTCATGTAGGTCTGCGGCTTGACCAGCTCGACGCGGCGCCCCTCCAACACCGCCCGTCCGGTCAAAGCGCGACACTCTGCCCGTTTGATCTGTGTCTCGGCTTGCCGCGCTAGCAGGTCCACCACCATGAAACCGAGGTTGTGGCGCGTCCATTCGTATTCGCGCCCCGGGTTACCGAGACCAACGATGAAGAAAAGCGACGACACGCGATGACTTCAAAGAGCGAACGGACACAAGCCCGAAAGGACTTCGCTGGAAGATCGAAAAGGACCCGCTTCCGAAGAAGCGAGCGGGAAGCGACTCATCCTTCCTCTTTCTCCTCTTCCTTCTTGCCTTTGCCGATCACTTCCGGTTCGACCTGTTCCTCGGCGGGCGCAGCTTCCAGCTCCTCTTCACGCACGACGCCGACCGTCGCGATCACCGTCTCAGGCGGTTCGAGGATCTCGAACCGGTCGCTCTTCGGGATGTCCGAAACGTGCAGCACGTCGTGCACGCCGAGATGCGAGACATCGACGTCGATCGCTTCGGGGATGTCGCGCGGGCGGCAACGGATCTCGATTTCGCGCACGAGCTGTTCGAGGATGCCACCTTGTTCGCGCACGCCGACCGGGTTACCAACCAGATGCACGGGAACGGCGACTTCGATCATCTGGTCCTGCAACAAGCGGCGCAGATCAGCGTGGATCAAACGCCCTTTGACCGGATCGAACTCCCAATCCTGAAAGAGCACTTCGCTCGTGCCGATGCCTTCGATCTCCAGCTGGAAGATCGTGTTGTGCCCGGTCTCCGAGCGCAGAATGGCCGCCAACTCGCTGCGCGGCACCGCGGCAGCCACCGGTTCAGCGTTGCCGCCATAGACGATCACTGGAATATAACCGGCGCGGCGCAACCGGCGCGCTTCGTTTTTGCCGAACCGCTCACGCTTCTTCGCGCGCACGACGATCTCTTTCTGTTCCATCTTGAACTCTCTCTTCCGCGTTGAAAACTCGTTTCCTCAGACGAAGAGCGAAGAGACGCTCGTCTCTTCGTGAATCGACTTGATCGCTTTCGCAAGCAGCGGTGCGATGCTCAACACCTTGATCTTCTCCAGCTCGCGCGCCTGCGGGCGCAAAGGGATCGTGTTGGTCGTCACGACCTGTTCGATGTCCGAGCTGGCCAACTGCTCAACGGCGCAGCCGGATAACACCGGATGCGTGAAACAGGCGTGCACGCGTTCGGCGCCGGCCTCTTTGAGCGCACGCGCGACCTTGGTTAAACTGCCGCCCGTGTCGCACATGTCGTCGACGATCAGGCAGTTTCGCCCGCGCACGTCGCCGACGATGTGAAGCACCTCAGCGACGTTGGCCCGCTCGCGCCGTTTATCGCACAACGCCAGTTCGGCATTGAGCCGCTTAGCGTAAGCGCGCGCGCGTTCGGCGCCGCCCGTGTCCGGGGCGACCACCGTCAACTTCGGCAACACATTGGTTTGATAGTAACCGATCATCACCGGCGCAGCGTAAAGGTGGTCCACCGGAATATCGAAAAAGCCTTGAATCTGCGCCGCGTGAAGATCCATCGTCAGCACGCGATCGGCACCCGCTTTGCTGATCAAGTTGGCGACAAGTTTGGCGGCGATCGGCACGCGCGGGCGATCCTTTTTGTCCGAACGGGCGTAACCGTAATACGGAATCACTGCTGTCACGCGCTCGGCAGAAGAGCGCTTGAAGGCATCGAGCATGACAAGCAGTTCCATCAAGTGCGCGTCCGTCGGCGGGCAGGTCGGCTGCACGATGAAGACATCGGCACCGCGAACGTTCTCGCAGATTTGAAAATTGAACTCTCCATCGGAGAAGCGTTCCGTGATCGCTTGCCCGAGATCGCAACTCAAATAGTTGCAGATCTCTTCGGCCAGCGCGCGATTGGCATTACCGGAGAAGACTTTGAGACCGCCCGTGGTGCTCATACCGACGAGATACGAGGTTGCCCGCTTCATGCAGCAACCTCTGCCAAGCGTGGCGTCCCGGTCCGCCGTAAACGCTGCGGTGGCGACTTCGACGCCGACAAACGCTCGTCGAGTGGTGAGAGGCGCTTGCGCTCCCACCACTCGCCCATTGTTCGCTGCTCTAGAAATTTGGCTGGGGCGGAAGGATTCGAACCTACGAATGCCGGTTCCAAAGACCGGTGCCTTACCACTTGGCTACGCCCCAGTAGAAAAACTTTCTCAACCGTGCAGCAGCGCGGCGCACTCGCCCAACTTCCGACTGTACTCCGCTCGCCCGAGCGCCGCGCAGGCGATGACGTCACCCACAGCTTCGCTCAAGATCCGCGCCGCCGCTCGCGCTCGATCTCGCTCGGTGTCAAAGATGCCCACGACGCTCGCTCCGCTGCCTGACAGAACCACGGCGCGCGCTCCGGCTCGTTGAAGCGCCGCATAGGCTCGTTCTACTTCGGGATAGGAGCGACGAACCGTTGGTTCAAAATCGTTGCGCAAGAACGTTTGCCATTCGGGCATCTCTATCTTGCGCGAAACAGAAAGGATATTCCCGAGCTTTCCGTTTGTCAAGGGCGGCGCGTTCAGTGCCGCGTAAGCGCGCGCCGTGGAGACGGCGACGGGTGGCGCGACGATGAGCAGCCACGGCGCGTCGATCTCCTTCAGGGGCTCGATCGCGGTTCCCGTTCCGGTGGCGAGCGCCGTCCCGCCGAAGAAGAAGAAGGGGACGTCGGCGCCGAGTGCGGCTCCGATCTCGGCCAACTCTTCGCGCGAGAAGGGCTTGACATGGCGGTCCACCAGCGCGCGCAGATATGTGGTAGCATCGTCAACGATGGCATCAGCTATGGCTCTGGTGATGGAAAGCTGGGCGATTTGGGCGTTCAAGCCGGTCACTTCCATGAGCTCGCGCACCTTACCAGCCACGTTGCGCGCCCGAGCGCCCACACTGAGGCCTGTTTCTGGTACGCCCAACGCAGTGGCCAATCGGTTGAAAGTGGGCAGGTCGGCTTCCCAGCTCTTCTCCAATATGGCGGGCAGGAAGATGGCGATGGTAAGCCCATGATGCCAGTTCTTATGGATGCCAAGCG
>CAKZOF010000791.1 GCA_937135995.1 uncultured Pyrinomonas sp. | reverse complement strand
CACGCCTCCGTGGTTGAACTTTCGCATCACCAGCGAAATACCCGAACGGATGTACGCCGGTCTGATCATCACCTATCGCGTCAGTCCTTTGCTCGGCTGGCCTGTTTGTTGGGTGACCGAGATCACGCATGTTGAAGAGCCTCGCTTCTTCGTCGACGAACAACGTTTCGGCCCATACAAGTTCTGGCATCATCAACACATCTTCAGTGAGACGCCGGACGGAATCGAGATGCAAGACATCGTTCATTATGCGCTTCCGTTCGGCCCCTTGGGACAGCTGGCGAATTCGCTGCTCGTGCGCCGGAAGTTGCACGACATATTCGCCTACCGTCGGCTGATACTCCAACGCCTCTTCGTCGAAAAGGACGTCGCGAGCTTCTACCGGGAGAGCTAGAAGCGCCCTCGCGGAAGAGGATTGGCCGTAGAACGCGAGGCTGGCGTCTGCCTGAAAGTCGTGGAAAATCGAAGGCGATCCCACGGAAAACAGGAGACAGAAGACAGAGAAAGTTGGTCCGTTGGAAACCCATCGTCGGGCGGCGTCGTTTCAAGGGCGCGCCATGATGCCTCGAAGATCGACCGTTGCCCGATGGCGGTTCTCGGTTGCCAGCGAACTCGCTGGAGAGCATGCGTCTTTCGGCGACAAACGTTGCGCTCGCACCGCGCGTCGTCGCCGCTAGCCGAACAGCTTCAACTGCGATCTCGTCGCAGTTCAGCCGCAGCGGTCGCTCCTTCGGCGGTTGCGTCCGCCGATCGTGTCTTGCTGGTGCAACTTTGTCCCGCAGGCGACAAGATGGTATCATCGCTCTTGCGGAAGGAGATGGCTGCACGATGAGCGAAGTCTTCGCGAGCAAAGACGAGAGAGCTAGGGCATCGGCGCGCAAAGGGAAGAGAAGAGCGATCGAGGAGCTATCGCCGACGCAGCTGCGCGCCGCACGTGCCGAGCGCATTTCGGTTTGCGAAGCCGAACCTTACGGGTGGATCGCGCGCTCGGAAACTGACCGGCAACGCACGTACCACATCTTCTGCGACCCGCAGACGCGCCAGCTTGTTTGCACGTGCGCCGATTTCGTCTTCCGCGGCAACGCCGAACCCGGCTTCGAGTGCAAGCATGTCGCGGCGACATTGAAGTTCATCGCTCGCTGTTACTTGGCGCGCGAGTACGATCCGCAACGGCAGTTGAAACGCGCGGCCTGAATCGGTCCTATGCGTTACGTCAACAATCCACCCAATCCCTGGGCGAGCGAAGCGGTCGAGTGGCTCGGCGAACCGCCCGCGGCACGGCTGGAAATCTACGAAGAGACCGAAACGCGCCGCATCATCACGCACAACACGAGTCCGGACATCGGCTTCGACTACTCGGTGAACTGCTACCGTGGTTGCACGCACGCTTGCAGCTACTGCTTTTCGCGTCCGACGCACGAGTATTTGGGATTCGGAGCCGGCACGGATTTCGAGACCAAGATCGTCGTCAAGGTGCGCGCGCCGGAACTGTTGCGCGCTGAACTCGATCGCCCATCATGGCGCGGCGATCTGCTGGTCTTCTCTTTCACGTCCGATCCTTATTTGCCACTCGAAGCGCACTACCGATTGACGCGTCGTTGCTTGGAAGTCTGTTTGGAGCATCGCCAGCCAGTCAGCATCGTGACGAAATCGGCGCTGGTCCGGCGCGACAAAGAACTTTTGCGGAGCTTGGTCGAAGAAGCGGATTGCAGTGTGCACTTTTCGATCCCTTTTCGCGATCCCGAGGTCGCGCGCGCGCTGGAACCTTTCACGGCGCTGCCCGAAGCGCGCTTTCGCGCCATGCGCGAACTGGCGGAAGCAGGCATCCCCGTCGGCATCGGGATCGCGCCCGTCATCCCCGGATTGAACGACGCCGATATCCCG
>CAKZOF010000790.1 GCA_937135995.1 uncultured Pyrinomonas sp. | reverse complement strand
AGCCCCGGCATCCGCAGATCCGTGATTACGCAATCGATCTTTTCGGTGATCAGTAGATCAAGCGCACCAGTGGCCTCTGCCGCCGTCAACACGCGATGGCCGCATTCTGCAAGCTGAAACTCCAACACCCGCCGAACGCTGTCGTCGTCGTCGACGACAAGCAGCACCGGCGTCGTTGTTGAACCAACCTCAGACATCCCTGCACTCTTTCGGGCTCCGCGAGCGACGTTCGGAGTGTCGGGCACTCGCCGACGACAAAGCGCCGCGCGCTTCCCGCGGCTCTGTTCCGTTGTCGCAGAAGCAACCATCGGAAAGGTGCGCGGCGCTTTGGCTCGCTGAGGAACTCTAGCGGCGTTCTGGTCGCCAAAGGGGTCGCGTCACCGTTCCACAGCCATCGCCACGGCGTTGCCGCCGCCCAGACAGAGCGCGGCGATGCCGCGTCGGGCATTGCGACGTTTCATTTCGTAGAGAAGCGTGGTGAGCACACGCGCGCCCGAATTACCAATGGCATGACCGAGCGCCACCGCTCCGCCGTTGACGTTGACGCGCGCCGGGTCCAGCTTCAATTCGCGCATGATGGCGATGAGTTGTACCGAGAAAGCTTCGTTGATTTCAAACAGGTCAACTTCACTCATCGCCCACCCCGCTTTTTGCAGCACGCGACGGATGGCTTCCACGGGAGCCATCATCACCATCTTCGGTTCGACGCCCGAGGCGGCGTAGGCGACGACGCGCGCCATCGGCTCCACGCCGAGAGAGCGCGCGCGTTCGAACGACGTGACGACCAGCGCTGACGCGCCATCGTTGACGCCCGGAGCGTTGCCGGCCGTCACCGTTCCGCCTTCTTTGAAGGCTGGCTTCAATCTGCCGAGCGCTTCGAGCGAAGTGTCTTCGCGCACCGGCTCGTCCGTGTCAACAACGAGGGGCGCGCCCTTTTTCTGTGGGATCTCGATGGGTAGGATCTCATCCTTGAACTTTCCGGCTTTGATCGCCGCCACCGCCTTGCGATGCGAATCGAGCGCGTATTCGTCCTGCTCCTGGCGGCTGATGTGGTACAACTCGGCGACCACTTCGCCAGTGTTGCCCATGTGGTAGTTCTCGAACGCGCACCACAACCCATCGTGGATCATCGCATCGACGAGCGTACCGTGCCCCATGCGATAGCCCTCGCGCGCTTTGGGCAGCAAGTATGGCGCGTTCGACATCGACTCCATGCCGCCCGCGACGACCACCTCCGCATCCCGCAGCTTGATGCTCTGCGCCGCGAGCATTACAGCCTTCAATCCTGAACCACAGACCTTGTTGACCGTCAGGGCCGAAACCGTATGCGGCAGTCCTCCTTTGAGCGCCGCTTGACGCGCCGGATTCTGGCCCAATCCGGCTTGGATGACGCAGCCCATGATGACCTCATCGACCTCTTCCGGCTTGATGCCAGCGCGCCGCACCGCTTCGCCGACGACCATCGCTCCCAGTTCGGTGGCGGAGAAATCCTTGAGCGCGCCCAAAAATCTTCCTGTCGGCGTGCGCACCGCGCTGATGATCACGGCCTCTGTGTTTTCCGTCATGACCTTTATGCTCTCCTTGAAAAGATTCTGCTGTTCAATGGTTTCGAGAAAGGATCAAGTTGCCGCGCTGTTCGGCTCGATACTTTCACCTCGATTATAAATCCCGACCCGGCACCGCAGGCAAGGCGCAGGAGAAGGTGACGCGCGACGCGCGAGATCGTGTAAAATTCTCGCCGATGCGCGTTTGGTACAATCCTCGTTACTACGCCGACATCGGCGAAAACCACGTCTTCCCGATGCGCAAATTCGCGCTCGTTCGCGATCGCCTGCTACGCGAAGGCACGTTGCGCCCGGATGAGATCGTTGAGTCGCGCCCCGTGCGCGTCGAAGAGGCGCTTTTGGTCCACACGGCGGATTACGTTACGCGGCTTCGCGCCGGCACGCTCACCGAACGGGAACTGCGGCGGCTCGGTCTTCCGTGGTCCAAAGCGCTCGTGCGCCGCTCTTTCTTCGCTGCCGGTGGAACTTTGGCGGCAGCCCGCTGGGCGCTTGAACATGGAGTGGCATCCAACCTAGCGGGCGGCACGCACCATGCCTTTGCCGATCGCGGCGAAGGCTTCTGCGTGATGAACGATGTCGCCATCGCCATTCGCGTGCTGCAACGCGAAGGCGCCATCGAACGGGCAGCCATCGTCGATCTGGATGTGCATCAAGGCAACGGCACGGCGACCATCTTCGCCGAAGACCCGCGCGTCTTCACCTTCTCCGTGCATGGAGCGAAGAACTATCCGCTCTTCAAGGCGCGCTCATCGCTCGACGTTGGGCTCACCGATGGCGTGCGCGACGATGACTACTTCGCTGCGCTACGCGACCATTTGCCGGCGGTCTTCGCGCACGAGCCCGAAATCGTCTTCTATCTTGCCGGTGCCGATCCGTACCAAGGCGACCGGCTCGGGCGTCTCGCCCTCTCCATCGCGGGGCTGCGCGCCAGAGATGAACTGGTTTTGGACGAGTGCCGGCGACGTGCCATTCCTGTGGTCACGGTAATGGCCGGAGGCTACGCCGCCGACCTGAACGACACGGTGGAGATTCACTGCCACACGATTCGCGCCGTGCGCGCCATCTTCGCTCCTTCGCTGATCAGCACCGAGCAGGAGGCCGCGGATGCGCGACGAGCATGACCTTTCGGCAGCGAAAGGAAGTGGCGGGCCACAATCTGTTGTGGCCTGACCACCATGGGTTGTGGTTGGCGGTGCCGCACGCCCGTGCTTGCGCCTTGCCCATCACCGAGCGTGTGCGGTTCGTTGATCGGCCGAGAATTCGGCTCGGCAGCTGCTGTCGGTGAAAGAGTGATCATGAGAAAGATCGGACGCATCTTGCTTTGGGTGGCGCTGGCGGCGATCTTGTGGGTCGCTGGCGAGACGGCGATCTACGCCTACTGGATCTATCAACTACGCGACCACAACCCAGCGACGACGGCACTCATCGAGCAACGCGCGCGCGAAGCGCGTGCGCGGGGCGAGGAGCCGAAAAGAATCCAGCAGTGGGTTCCACTGGGGCGCATCTCGGTCCACCTGCAACGCGCCGTCATCGCCGGCGAAGATCACAACTTCGCAACGCACAACGGCTTCGATTACGAAGCGATTCGCCGCGCGTGGGAGGAAGCGCAGCGCGAGGCGGAGCGAGAGGCGCGCGCCGAAGGCGACGCCGATCCGAGCGATTGGATACCACCGCTTCCGACGTTCAAACGCGGCGCTTCGACTATCACGCAACAACTGGCGAAGAATCTGTTCCTCTCGACCGAGCGCTCCGTTTTGCGCAAGGCGCGCGAAGCGTTGATCACGATTCTGCTCGAGCGCGAGCTATCCAAGCGGCGCATCCTGGAACTCTACTTGAACGTGATCGAGTGGGGCGATGGGATCTACGGCGCCGAGGCGGCCGCGCAGTTCTATTTCAAGAAGAGCGCCGCCGAGCTGACGCCGCGCGAAGCGGCCTTTCTAGCCGCGATCATCCCCAATCCGTTGACCGTCTTCAACCCGCAGAAGAACCCGCGCCGCGTGGCACGGCGCCAGCGCATCATCCTGCGTTACATGTCGCAGGCAAGGCTGCCCGATGACAGCGCTTCCCCGAAGGGGTGAACACGCGATCGGCGATGAAAGCGTTGAAAGCAAAAAGCGCGTTCGACGCGCTCGCATGGGCGAGCGTTCCCGGCGCGCGAACCACATACCAACATTTGCCGTCACTCTCATAAAGAAAAATCAGGGAACCGAAAGCCTTCCGGTCCCCTGATTCTTCCGCGACGGTCAGAGCTTCGGAACTAACCCGCGATCACCTGCCTGAAACCAGTCGGTTGAATGAACTGGAACGATGGTGTTCCTGGCGGCAGACGCGACGGATCGTTGAACGTGGTATCGAAGGCCCAGTTACGGATCGGCGGCGAATAGATCGTCGAACCGTTGTCTATGTGCCACGGACCGAGCGCTTGCGTTGACCGATAGAGCGGGATCATCGAACCGACGAAGTTCCACTGGTTCCTCCAAACTTCGAGAAAGCGCGGGAAGTTATGCATGCCGCCGACGAGCCGCGACTCGTTATCGAGGCTGCTGCCGCTGTTGGTCTTCTGATCGGGGGCTCCAGCGAGCGCTGGCAAGTTGTTCCCGGCGATCACCCCAGCGCGCACGGCCGTGGTGTCGCGTATCGAAGGCGCTCCGTCGTCGGCCAACCGTCGGTTGCCTCCTTCCGGATAGATGGCGCTCAGAGCGTCGAACCATGTCTTCGAGATCGGAAAGATTGCGTCGCAGACGATGGAGGCCGGGACTTGATCGCCGCCGTAGCTGCACGGCTGCG
>CAKZOF010000789.1 GCA_937135995.1 uncultured Pyrinomonas sp. | reverse complement strand
CCGCGACGCCGAGCGTATCTTCGCCGCCGCACGCGACCACGGCATCCAGTCCGAGCCGTTCGATGTTTTTGATGACCTCGTCGGACCGATCGACGCGCTCGCCCGCTTCGTTGGGCGCTTTGAACGGATTGGTGCGCGACGATCCCAAGTTCGTGCCGCCGTCACGATCCCAACGGCGCACCGTTTCGCGGTCGAGCGGCCACGTCTCCAACGGTGGGTCGAGCAAGCTGCGCCAGCCGTCGTAGAGGCCAACCACCGCGATCCCGTGCTCGCTCGCACGGTAAACCAAACCCTTGATCGCTGGATTCAAACCCGGCGCGTCGCCGCCGCCGGTCAGAACACCGATACGTTGTGCTTTCATCTTTTTGATCCTGTTCCGTAGATTCGAAGTGCGATATCGAGCGCCATCGGAGGGCGCCTGGAAAGATCTTTCTTGAAGATGATGGCAGATCGCATGACGCGCTCGTTGACTCGGCATGATACAACATTGCGCGCGCGCGCGTCATGGCGCAACACGCGGCACTAAATTTATTTAATGAAAGGATTAAACGGCGGCCAAGTCGCTGCCACGAATTTCAACGACGACGAAAATCCGATGATGCGACCGATCTTCGAAAGAAAGACGAGAGGATTTCAGGCGATGAACCGACCGTCACCTGCTCGCGCCGTGCGGCACGTTGCCATCGCGCTTCTCGTGCTCGCGATGCCAACGGGGGCCTCGACTCTGCCGCCGGCAGCGCCCGCAGCCGTCGGGATGTCGCGCGAAAAGCTGAACGAAATAGATCGCGCCGTCGCGCAAGAGATCGCGCAGGGGCGATTACCGGGCGCGGTGGTTCTCGTTGGACGGCGCGGGCGCGTCGTCTGGCGTCGAGCTTACGGCGCGCGCGCGCTGGTCCCGCAACGCGAGCAGATGACGGCGGACACCATCTTCGATCTCGCCAGCTTGACCAAGGTTGTCGCGACGGCGACGAGCATCATGATCTTGGTCGAACGCGGGCAAGTGCGTTTGAACGATCCGCTCTCGCGCTACATCCCCGAAATACGCGGCGGTGGACGCGAGCGGATCACCATCGAACACCTGTTGACGCATCGCGCGGGCTACGCACCCGATTTCGATCTCGGCAAGCGCTGGACCGGTTACGACGAAGCCATTCGCCGGCTCATCGACGAACCGATCCGCCACCCGCCGGGCACGCGCTTCGTCTACAGCGACATCGGCTACATCGCTCTCGGCGAGGTGGTCCGCCGTGTGAGCGGCTTGCCGCTCGACGAGTTCGCCCGACGCAACATCTTCGAGCCACTCGGCATGCGCGACACTATGTTTCGTCCATCGTCCGCTCTGCTCTCGCGCATCGCGCCGACGGAAACGCGCCGCGGACAGATGAGCTATCTCGGCGGCAACCCCGAGAACACCGACGCCGAAGTCGAGAGGATTTTGCGCGGTGAAGTGCACGACCCGACGGCCCATCGCATGGGCGGCGTGGCCGGTCACGCCGGACTCTTCTCCACCGCCGACGATCTGGCCGTCTATTGCCAGATGATCTTGAACGGCGGCCAGTACCAAGGGCGTCGCATCTTGAGTCCGCTGAGCGTCGCCGCGATGACGCGCCCGCGTGCCGTCAGCGCCGAAGGAGCAGCGCGCGGTCTCGGTTGGGACATGGCCACTTCCTTTTCGTCGAATCGCGGCGATCTCTTCCCGCTCGGCTCTTTCGGCCACACCGGTTTCACCGGCACCTCGATTTGGATCGACCCGACTAGTGAAACGTTCGTCATCTTCTTGAGCAACCGCGTCCACCCGAACGGCAAAGGTGATGTCACCGCGCTGCGCGGTCGTGTGGCGACCATCGTCGCTGCCTCGATCACCGACCTCGGAGCGGAGAAGGCCCATGAAGCGAGCGCGCGCTTCGCTGCGGAATTGATGGCGACGCTGCCGCAGGTGACGGCGGCGATGGGACCGGCGGCGAGAACGGCGGAGCGCCCGGCGAACGCGGAAGTGCTCGTCGGCATCGACGTGCTCGAACGCGACCGCTTCAAACAACTCGCCGGCAAACGCATCGGGCTGGTGACTAATCACACGGGGCGCAACCGGCATGGAACGCCGACCATCGATCTGCTCTACAACGCTCCGGGCGTCAAGCTGGTGGCGCTCTTTTCGCCCGAACACGGCATTCGTGGCGCGCTCGATGAAAAGGTCCCCGACATGCGTGACGAAAAGACCGGGCTTCCCATTTATTCGCTCTATGGCGACACGCGCCGCCCCAAACCGGAACAGTTGCAAGGTCTCGACGCGCTGGTCTACGACATTCAAGACATCGGCACGCGGTTCTACACCTACATCTCGACGCTCGGCTACGTGATGGAAGAAGCGGCCAAAGCGAAGATCCCCGTCTATGTGCTGGACCGCCCCAATCCGATCAACGGCACCGACATCGAAGGGCCGGTGGCCGATGCCGACAAGCTCTCTTTCACGGCCTATCATCCCATCCCCGTTCGCCACGGGATGACCGTCGGCGAACTGGCGCGCCTTTTCAACGAAGAACGACGCATCGGCTGCGAACTACACGTCATCGAGATGCGCGGCTGGCAGCGGGCAATGTGGTTCGATCAAACCAATCTTACGTGGATCAATCCATCACCCAACATGCGGAGCTTGACCGAAGCGACGCTCTACCCCGGCATCGGCTTACTTGAAACGACTAATCTATCGGTCGGGCGCGGGACGGATACGCCCTTCGAAGTCATCGGCGCGCCGTGGCTCGACGGGCAGCGGCTCGCCGCCTACTTGAACGAACGCGGGATCGAAGGCGTCCGTTTCGTCCCCATCAAATTCACGCCACGCGCTTCCGTCTTCAAAGGCGAAGAGTGCGGCGGCGTCAACATCATCATCACGGATCGCGCGACGTTTCGCCCCGTGCGCGTCGGCATCGAGATCGCCCTTGCGCTTCGCAAGCTCTACCCACAAGCGTGGCAGGTTGAGAAGTACGAACGCCTTCTCGCCAACGGCGAGGCGTTGGAACGCATTAAGCGCGGCGACGCCCCCGAAGAGCTTGAGCGCGCGTGGCAAGATGAACTGGAGAAGTTCCGGCGCACGCGCGAGCGCTTCTTGCTCTATCGCTGACCGAATTCGAACGAAGCGCTTCGGCCTTCACCCTGCCGCTCTTTTTTCTCCGCCCGCGCGGGCAGCCGACGGGGGCGGAATGTGCCTTTCGTCGGGTTCGTGCTCTCTCGCTCCGCCCGAGCGAACAGCCAGCGTCTTCGATCTCATCCGTTCGCCAGCGCCCAGTTTGGCACGGCAGAAGAGCGTTGTCTTCACTTGCCGCGGAGAGTAAAATCGGGCGCAAGGTTTTGGAACGCTGCGCACCGAGCGCACCTCACCTCGGTTGAAAGGGTTCGCGTCATGGCCCGAAAGGAGCATTCCTCATGCCTCGCACGCTATGCGTCTTCGTCCTACTCTCGTTCTGTCTCTACAACGGAATCGCTTCGCGCCCTGCATCCGACGGCGTCATCCGACGCTTGACTTCGACCGCAGAGACGGCACTCAACCTCAATCCGGCGCTGAGCGGCGACGGTCGCACCGTCGTTTTCGAATCGTCGGCCGACCTTGCCAACGCGGGCGGGCCACCGAGCTTTCGCGTCATCCGCGCAAGGTCCGATGGGAGTTTCGCGCAACTGTCGGCAACGCGCTCTGCGCACCTCTCTGTTTCGCAAGACGGAACGCGCATCGTGTTCGCCGTCGCCGATGATCCCGTAGGCCGGAATCGTGACCGGAACTCCGAAGTCTTTCTCTTCGACGGCGCGCGCCTCGAACAGATCACGCACACGCTTGCTTCCGACATCTCGCGTCGAACACAAGATGGGTGCTTTGCACCTTCGATCTCCGATGACGGACGTTTCATCGTCTTCGCCGCCAACCGCGATATTGTCGGCCGGAATCCAGACGAGAATTTCGAGATCTTCCTCTACGACGCCGCGACACGTGCGTTCTCG
>CAKZOF010000788.1 GCA_937135995.1 uncultured Pyrinomonas sp. | reverse complement strand
ATGGAGAATCTGACGCACACGCTCGTTGGACTCGCCGTCGCCAAGGCGGGTGCCGAACGTGCGTCGCCCTATGCGACGGCCGTGTGTCTGATTGCGGCCAACGCGCCGGATGCGGACATCATCGCGGCGGTGGATGGCTGGTGCACGTACCTGCATCACCATCGCGGGATCACGCACTCGGTCGTCGGCACGCTGGCGCTCGCGCTGTTGATCCCAGCTCTGTTCTGGGGCGGCGACCGATTACTTGCGCGTCTTCGACACCGCGCGCCGCGCGCCCGCTTGCGCGGTCTGATGCTTGCTTCGCTCCTGGCCTGCGCAACGCATCCGCTGCTCGACTGGACCAACAATTACGGCGTGCGCCCATGGCTGCCGTTCAACAATCGCTGGCACTACGGCGATCTGGTCTTCATCGTTGATCCCTATCTTTGGCTCATCCTCGGCGGCGCAGGCTTTCTGCTTGCTTCGCGCACGGCATGGCAGAAAGCCCTCTGGATCGTACTGGCCCTCGTGCTGACGGCGCTCATCTATTTGGTTCCGGCACGCGGCAGGTTCGATCTCCCTCTGGCGACGCGCATTATCTGGCTCGCCGGTTTGTCTGCCATCGCGCTGGGCGCGAGGGCGCGCGTCGCCGAGCGTTGGGGGAACAAGTTGGCCATCGGCGCGCTGGCGGCCGTGGCTCTTTACTGGATCGCGCTATCGGTCTTTCACGGCGCAGCCGTGGAGAAGGCGCGCGCGCGGGCCGAGTCGATCGCGCGCGGCGAACGGATCGAGCGCTTGGCGGCGATGCCGACGCTTGCTGACCCGACGCGGTGGCGGGTCGTGTTCGAAACGGAACGGGCCGTTTATCGGTTCGAACTACGGCTCTGGGGCGAGGCAGCCGAGCAGGGCGATTCAACACTTCGTTACGAAAAACCGCGGGGGCGAGAAGCGGAAGCGGTCGCGCGCGCAGCCGATGAACACCGTTGCGCGGCGATCTTTCTCGATTTCGCGCGCTTTCCGGTGGCTCAAGTCCTTTTCGATTGTCCTCGCCGCATCCTCGTGCGTTTGGCCGATCTGCGTTACACCGAACCGAACGGCGAGCGCAACTTCTCACTCGATGCGGAAATCCCATGCGCGGCGCGCTGACGCGCGCTGCCAGCGGGAGCGGGCGAAAACTCAAAGCAACGCGCTCCTTGCGCGTCCTTCGCGTTAGGAGGCGTCGTCCGTCTTTTTGCGTCGCGGCGAAGATGTCTTCTTGCTCGTCGCACGCGACGAACGCGGGCGTTTGGGTTTGTTCTCTTCGGGGCTGATCACCGAGTCGAGCACGTCGTTGACCACGGATGCCGCTTCGCTCACGATGCTGCCAACGGTGGCTGCCACACCGGCTCCGATCTCGCGCACCGATTCGGGGATCGCCGCTTGCAAGCCGTGGGTGCGTCCTGCGAGCAGCGCGTCCCATTGAAGAGTGACGTGCGCCCCTTCTTCGAGCTTGCGAAAGACCAGATCGGTGACCGCTTCCGTCACCCAGTTGTGGTAGAACTCGCCGACCGAGTAGAGATCGGCATCGGGC
>CAKZOF010000787.1 GCA_937135995.1 uncultured Pyrinomonas sp. | reverse complement strand
CGATGTGACGCGCCGCGCAGATGTCCGCTCGCTCATCGACCGCGCGGTGGCGGAGCTAGGTCCAATCGATATCTTGGTGAATAATGCCGGTTCGCTCATTGAGCGGTTGAAGCTTTTAGAATTGACCGAAGAGCGTTGGGATGAGGTGATCGCGCTCAATCTGAAGAGCGCATTTCTCTGTTCGCAAGCGGTCGCCGCTTCGATGATGGAACGGCGCACGGGCGCCATCATCAACGTCGCGTCAATTGCCGGAAGAAACGGCGGCGCGCTCGGCTCCATACACTACTCGACAGCCAAAGGCGGACTCATCGCGTTCACCAAAGGATTGGCCAAAGAGCTTGCGCCGTATGGTGTCAGGGTCAATGCTGTCAATCCTGGAGTCATAGATACGCCATATCACGAACAGTTTTCGACGCCTGAGATGATGCGCGCCTACACGAACAACATACCGCTTGGCCGGATCGGTCATCCCGATGAGGTTGCCAGCGTGATCGTCTTTCTCGCTTCGGATGCGGCGAGCTATCTGGTCGGGGAGACCGTCGAGATCAACGGCGGGATGTTGATGTTGTAGGCGCGCGCCATCAAGAGCGAGAAGCGAAAGGAGGTCACCATGACAGTTAACGTTATCAGAAAAACGCTCGCCCTCTCAACGCTCGTCCTCTGCGTCGCCGCGCTGGTCAGTCCGACTGGCGCTCAAAGCTTTACGGCAACCGTCGTCGGGCAAGTCACGGACCAAAACGGCGCGGCCATCCCGGGCGCGACCGTCACCATCACGGAGCGCGCTACGGGACGGACGCGCGCGACCGTAACTAACAGCGACGGTAACTACACCATCCCACAACTTCCGCCCGGACGTTACGATCTGCGCATCGAAGCGGCGAACTTCCGGCCTGTAATCCAGCCGGATCTCATCCTCGAGACGAACAAGACGCAGCGCGTGGACATCGTCTTGCAGGCGGGCGATGTGCAGGAGACGGTCACCGTGACGGGCGAGGCCCCTGTGATCAATACCGACACATCAAGTAAAGGTGAGGTGATCTCGCCGCGGCAGGTTGAGGATCTACCGCTCAACGGACGAAATTTTACGGACCTCGCATTGCTCGTGCCGGGCATTTATCGCCGTCCTTCCGATGACGACCAAGGTGAGGGTTTTGCCACTTCCGGCACACGTACCGACGCGACCAATTTCATCCTCGATGGCGTCGTCAATCGGTCCGATCGTAATGGCTCGGTCGGCGTGAATACGAGCGTCGATTCGATCCGCGAGTTCAAGGTCGAAACCTCTACTTATTCGGCGGAGTATGGTCGCAACGCTGGCGCGCAGGTTATCGTCGTCTCGAAATCGGGCACCAACGAGTTCCACGGCACGCTGTTCCACTACTTCCGCAACACCGCCCTCAACGCGCACGAGTTCTTCGCCAAAGCGCAGGGAGCGGCGAAGCCCGTCATCCAGCTCAACCAGTACGGCTTTGAAGTCGGCGGTCCGGTGCGGAAGAACCGCACGTTCTTCTTCGCAAGCTGGCAGGGGCAGAAAGTCAACTTCGCCGATCCCGTCGACAAGGCTTTCGGCGAATCGGTCGATCTCTACTCGCCCTCGGCTCTCAACGGCATCTTCCGTTACTGGGTGGCCGACCCCGTGAGCCCGCTCGTGATCAACGGGCAGAGGATCGTCCAGAACGGCCCGCAGCTCGTGGATCCAGCGACGGGCCGTTACCGCGAGGGCGTGCGCGACTGCCAGGGGCCGGGAGACACCAACTGCGTCGCCTCGTTCAACGTTTTCGCCGCCGATCCGCTCGGCCGCGGCATGGATCCGCTCGTGAAGTCCGTGCTCGGCCGCTATCCCGCACCCAACACCTACTCGGCGGGCGACGGCCTGAACACGGGCATCTACGTGTGGAATTCGCCGTTCCGCATCCGCGGCCCCCACTACATGATGCGGGTCGATCACCAGCTCTCCTCGAAGCATTCGCTGTTCGCCCGTTATCTCGGCGCCCGGCAGGAGACGCTGGGCGGCGACCCGCTGAACGGGCGTCCCGTCGTTCTGCCCGGCTTTCCGCCCCGCGGCGAAGTCTTCCGCCCCGCCAAGAACATCGCCATCGGCCTGCGCAGCGTGCTCTCGCCGCGCGTGGTCAACGAGCTGACGCTCGGTCTCGCCCGCTTCGAATTCCTCTTCACGCAGGGCGAAGCCAACCCGGACTTCCCCAACCAGCCGCGCTTCACCTTCAACAACTCCGACGTGGACTACACGGCCAACCCGCGCACCTACCGCGCCGTCACCACGCCGCAGATCGTCGAGAACCTGAGCATCATCAGCGGACGGCACGTCTACCGCTTCGGCGCCAACATGCGCTTTTACCAGCACAACGACCAGCGCGGCGACGTCGGCGGCACCAGCCTCGTGCCAGCCATCTCGCTCTCGCGGACCACGCGCCCGCCCGCGGGCATCGCGCTGCCCGCCGTCGCCACGGCCACCCGGCCCGGCATCGCCGCCGTCGATCTCAACCGCCTCCAGGGC
>CAKZOF010000786.1 GCA_937135995.1 uncultured Pyrinomonas sp. | reverse complement strand
GTTGGGAAAAGGGTCACGGATGATCTGCGGGTTGTTGGGGCCGACCGGTTTCGTCGGATCGAAGTTCGGATTCGGGCGCGTCGTGAAGGGATTGTAGATCGTTGTCCCGCTCATGCTGAAGTCGCCCATCGCTTCCATCTCGGTCGGCACGGTGAGGATTTGTGTGACCGATCTCGTGTGACGAAGTCCCTCGTAGTTAGCGAAGAAGAAGAGCCTATTGCGGATGATGGGGCCGCCTAGCGAGCCGCCGAAGTTGTTGCGCACCAGATGCTTTGCTCCTTCCATCTCGTTGAAGGTACGCGCATCGAGCACATCGTTGCGCAGGAAATTGTACACAGTGCCGCGAAACTCGTTGCTTCCGGTGCGCGTGACGATGTTGACCTGCCCGCCGCCAGCGCCGCCCATCTCGGCCGAATAGCTTCCGATCTGCACTTTGAACTCTTGCACGGCATCGGGCGAAGGCATGAAGTTGGGTGTATTGAAGGTCGGGTCGGTGTTGGTGCTCCCGTCGAGCAGATAGTAGTTCGCGTTCGGCCGATTGCCGCTGATCGTCAATGCCGCACGCTGGCCTGGTCGCCAGTAAAGCGGGTTGGCATCGCCTGATTGCGCCCCGTGTCCGGCGTGCGCCCCCGGAACCATGAGCACCAGATCGGTGAGCAAGCGTCCGTTGAGCGGTAGATTGGCGATCGCCGTCGGTTCGATGACCTCGCCGACGCTCGCATCCGTGGTGCGCAATACTTCGATCTGCGCTTGCACATCCACGGTGCTGCTCACCTCGCTCAGTTGAAGCGTGAGTTCGAGCGTCATCTGCTGGCCCACTTCGAGTCGCACCGTTTGCGTCAACGGAGCGAAGCCGGTGGCCGTGACTGCGAGCGTGTATTCGCCAGGCAGAAGGCCCGTGATCTGAAACGCGCCCCCTTCGTTGGTGGTGGTTTCGCGCGCCGTGCCGGTTGTTTGCGCGGTGATGCGCACCGCCGCCCCTGCAATGGCTCGTTGCTGTGGGTCGAAAACGAGGCCGTTCAACACGGCGTAGTTGCTCTGGGCGAAAGCCGGTGGGCAGAAGAGATAGACGGACAACAGCACGAGGGGGAAAAAGAAACGCATGGCTCTCCTCCAAATGTTCATCGGGCCTGAGGAACAGGCGCGCTGTTTTTCAACCTGACCGCTTGGTTGCGGTTCGTTTGCGAGCCGAACTTATTAGCACGAAACACCATCGTCGCAATCAGTCGAAAGGAAGGGGACAGCGTATAACTTTGGATTGAAGAGGGACGTGAAGCACGGGCGCGAGCCTTGGTCGTCTTGCCTTTGCGAGTGGCTGCGCCCGAACGGGGTCGGTGCGAGCGAAATCTGTGGTTCAGTTGCCTTGAAGGCGATCAGCTGTCGCGCCCGACGCCGAGCGCATCGGCGACGCGATTGATGTAGTTGAACCAGGCAGCGATCAACGTGATCTGCAAAATGGCGCGATCATCGAAGCCGACGGCGCGCAGCCTCGCGTGGTGCTCCGGCGTGATGGCAGTCGCATCGCGCGTCAGTTGTTCGACGTACTCGCACATCACGCGCTCGGCCTGCGTGATCGGCGCGCGCCGATAGTCTTCGCGTACCGCTCGGGCCAGTTCTTCATCCAGCGTGGTCCGACGCAGAAACTCTGCGTGCGAGATCAGTCAATACCGACAGCGGTTGGTCGCCGAAACGACCGTGGCGATCATCTCATGCTGTCGGCGCGCGAGCGGTAGTTCCGGCGACATCAACGCGCTGAAGGTGAGAAAGGCATGGCGCAGCGCTTCGGGAATCAGCGTGTGCGACATGATGATCGATTCATCGGTCGGGCTCGCTCCCGGCGCTGGCGTGGCGTATTCCGGCGGGTAGGAAGAGCGGACTTCGAGCAGCACCTGCTGCAACTTTTGGTCGGCTTCCTCGAAGGGGACGGTCTTGATCCAAGCCATCGCTTGCGCCTCCTCGCAATCGAACTGCAAAGCGGAAAAGGTTTAACGCGGATGCGCGATTTTGTCATCAGACGCTGGTTGTAGATGACCATAGGACTTAAGTTCTACCGCGCGAACGAAGCGATCCGCAACGAACGGAGCAACGCCATCACGCGGAGCCGAACGTTCTCCGGAAGATGGGTGGCGACTAAGTCTAGACTTCGGTGCGCGCCCCTTCGCGTTGGCTATTCAAGGTGGACCAGCCCGTGCTTCAGAGCGAAGATGGCGGCCTGCGTGCGATCGGTGACGCCGAGCTTGTTGAGGATGTTGTTGACGTGGATTTTGACTGTCCCTTCGGTGATCTTGAGCGCGTGCGCGATCTCTTTGTTGCTCTTGCCGCGCACGATCAATTCAAGCACTTCCATTTCGCGTGCCGTGAGCGGATCGCGGCTCATTCGTTCGGCCAAGCGAGCGGCGACCTCTTCCGGGATACGCCGCAGTCCGGCATGGACGGTGCGAATGGTTTCGAGCACCCCTTCGCGCAGCATGTTCTTGAGCAGGTAACCGCGCGCTCCGGCTTGCAGCGCACGGTAAATATCCTCGTCGCCGTCGTAAGAACTGAGCACAATGAGGCGTGCGTCGGGAAATTCGCTGCGGATTGCCGCGATAGCTTCGATCCCGTTCATCTCGGGCATGCGCAGGTCCAGCAGCGCGATGTCTGGCCGATGTTGACGAAAAAGCTCGACGGCCTGTTGGCCGTCGGTCGCCTCGGCGACCACCGTCATGTCGGGCTGCGTGTTGATGAGCGCCGCAAGTCCCATGCGAACCACGAAGTGGTCATCGGC
>CAKZOF010000785.1 GCA_937135995.1 uncultured Pyrinomonas sp. | reverse complement strand
CGGCTCTGGAAACTGATCGTCGGCTGCCGCAACGCCGCCCTGACGCGGCGCTCGAGTACGCGCGCTTTTTACAACTGCGAGCGCGGCTGGCTGAAGCAGAGGCGCTGGTGCGCGAAACCCTTGCGTGGATCCCGCTCGCGCCCGAAGCGCATCTGGAATGGGCCAAACTGTTGGCCACGCGCAAAGAGTGGGAGCGCGTGGTTGAAGAGGCAAGCTTTGTGTTACAGGCGGCTGCTGGCGACGACGAACTGCAACGAGCGGCGCACGCGTTGCTCGCTCGCGCCTACCATCATCTGAACCAACCGGAGAAAGCGCAGTGGCACCGCGCGCGCATCGAGTCGCAATGAGAGGCTGGGCCCTCGCGCTGCTACTGACGGCGGCACCGGCGTGGGCGCAGCGCCAACCGCCGTCCGCACGGTTCGACCAGTTGGCCGCCGCCGCGACAGAGGCACGGCGCGCCGGGCGCTTCGATCAAGCGCTGGCGCTCTACCATCGGGCCCTATCCGTGCGACCGGATTGGGCTGAAGGGTGGTGGTACGTCGGCACGCTCCTTTACGAGCGAGACCTGTTTGCCGAAGCAGCCACCGCTTTTGCGCGCGCGGCAGCGCTTGACCCGAAAGTTGGCACGGCGTGGGTCATGCTGGGCTTGTGCGAGTTCAAACTCGGGCGTCACGAAGAGGCGCTCGCCCATATTCAACGGGGAAGGCGATTGGGCACGGTTGCCGACCCGCAGCTCAAGCGCGTCATGCTCTACCACGAAGGGTTGCTGCTCATTGGCAAAGGCGAATTCGAGTCGGCGCGCCAGACCCTCGGACTATTGAGTCGCGATGGAGTCGAGAACGAGGAGTTGATCACAGCGCTCGGACTTGCCGCGCTCAACCTCCGCTTCGCCGCGCTGCTTGCAGACGAGGCGCGAGTGGTTCAGTTGGTGCGTCGCGTCGGGTGGGCTGAGCATCTTGCGGCGCAACGTCGGTTGCCCGAGGCGCTCGACGCGTACCAGCGCATAGCCGCTGATTTCCCGTCAGAGCGGAATGTCAACTACGCCGTAGGGCGCTTCCTTTTCGAGATTCGCGACAACGATAACGCGGCGCGAGCCTTCGAGCGCGAACTCCGCCTCTCGCCCGAACACGTGGCCGCGCGACTCGCGTTGGCGACCATCAAGGCGAGCGTCGATCCGCAACAGGCTCTGCGTTATGCCGAAGAGGCCGTGCAGCTTGACCCGCGCATTCCGCTAGGCCACTACTTGCTCGGTTCATTGCTTATCGAGGCGGGCCAGATCGAGCGCGCCATCGCCGAACTAGAGGTGGCGCGACGCGCGCTGCCGCAAGAGGCGCGGATCTACTTTGCGCTTGCGCGTGCCTACACGCGCGCCCGTCGTCCGCAAGAGGCTGAACGCGCCTTGGCTACCTTTCGCCGCTTGAGCGAAGCGGCAGGGGCACGCTGAGAAACGCTGGTCCAACGAGGCGATTCTCATCGAGCCTCTATTTGCCTCAAATTCGGTCGTGCTGAGAAACGCTGGTCCAACGGGTGCTGGTGAAAACGGTTGGCGCGAAGGCGCGCCCGCGGTGGTTCAGCGCGAGCCGCCGACGCTGACCAACCGCCTGTGACCGGTTCAACGTGCGCGGGGGGCGTTCCAGATCGCTTTTCGACCTTTTCGCTTGGCTCGACCTCCGGTTGCCACTCGTTCGACCACGGCGCCGAAGCGGAGGTGTTTGAGATCTTCGAGGTCCGACTTCCAGCTATGATTCAAAATATCAACGGTGCGCGCTTGAGGCAACCGATGTCGATGGCTGTCGCGTTCGCGCTCTTCTTCGTTGTCGGAGCCGGTTCGGCCCAGGTGCCGTACGATCGTCATGTCGCCTTCGACAACAGTGTAACGGACGAGAACTATTATTACAGCCAAGGGAGCTATGTCGCGCCGAGCGAATTGGCTTTGATCCAGGAGAAGGTGCCCGTGGACGCCGCCCGCTATGTCTCGCCGCCGAACAGCTTGCGCCTCGAATGGCGATCGCGAACGGGCGGCGATTGGCAAGTCGCGCTCCAACTCGAAAAACATTACCGGCGCACGGACTTCATCGGAAGCGAACTCTCCTTCTGGTGCTATGCTGAGTCGGGGTTGAGCGCGGACCAGTCGCCGCTCATCTACCTAGTGGATGCCAACGGAGAAGGCACGCCAGCGCGTCGCCTCATAGACTTCACCCTTCCGGCGCGCCGCTGGGTGCGGGTGCGACTACCGTTCAGCTCATTTGTCGGCCTTTACCGTTCGACGCGCCAAGAACGGTTCGACCCGCGTCGGCTAGCGCGCGTTCACCTCATGCAAGGTCTCGATGATGATCAACCGCACACGCTCTACATCGATGATCTCATGGTCGGTCCGGCGGCGGCCGCCGACGCGCATCCCCTCGAGGCCCTCGTCCCAGCCGGGGATGACCTGGCCCTGGCCGAGCGGGAGAAGGCGGGCGGCCCCGATCTGGCGGCGGCCATCGCCCTGGGGTCGGAAATCGCCGTCAGGGTGGCCTGCGGATTGAACTATGCCGTCGCAGGCCCGATGGGCTGGCACATGCCGGGGATCGTGGGGCCGTTCGGGGCCGCCGTGGCCGCCGGCCGGCTGACCGGCCTGTCGGCGCTGCAGATACGCAACGC
>CAKZOF010000784.1 GCA_937135995.1 uncultured Pyrinomonas sp. | reverse complement strand
CATGGAAGCAGCACGGCTCCAGGGTCACGTAGGCGGTCGCCCCGCGCGCTGCGGCGCCGGCCATCGCCAGCGCCGCGACGATCGCAAGCGTTCTCATGGTGTCACTCTCCTTCGTTGCCGTCGGTGGCGCCGTGGGCGAGGTCGGCCGCGACCCGCACCCGGATCATCCGGTCGGGCTGGGCGGGCGGCTCGACGCCACCAACGTCGTGGAAACGCCGCGACTGACGGTCATCACGCCGGTGGACCTGGACCACCAGCAGTACCTGGGTGACACGCTGGGCAAGATCGCGGGCGAGAAGGCGGGCATCATCAAACCGGGGCAGCGCGTCGTCGTCGGACAGCCCATTGCGACGCTTGGCACAAAACCTTGATTTCGCTTGGTGAAAGGGTATGACCGGAGAGGTTTGCAACATCGGGACGAAAGAGCGACGGCGAAGGCGGCTGCTCGGCTTCGTCGCGCTCACGGTGGGCGTCGCGCTGGCTTTTCTGCTCGTCGTCTTCCAGGCGCCGCGTTTGTTCAGGCTCGTCATCTTCTTCCCACTCTGGATCGCTGGCCTAGGGTTGCTGCAAGCGCGCGAGAAGACTTGAATCGCGCTTGCAGCGCGCGGGACGCGCAACATGGATGCCGGCGAAGAACGTATCGAGGACGCGGAGTTGATCGAGGCTTTGCAGCGCAAAGCGCGCTGGATCAACCGTCGCGCCATGATCACGGCGGTTATCGCTACGCTGCTGGCGTTGCTCTTTCCCTGAGCGAACCGTTCGGACGGCCCTGATCCGAGCTTCTTGCGACCCGGCTACAGAGTTTCCTGCGGCGCGTAGTGAGGGGCAAGCACCGCTTCGATTGCAAGCTCCGTTCGATGTCGACTCATCGTTTCCGGCTCGCGCTATCACGCGTTTCGTTCGATCTCAATCGGTTGAACCGGCACTGGAGCGGTCGTAGAATCTACGGCGCGTTCTTCGACTCTGCCGTTCCCGGGTGATGATCGAAGGTGAAGCTATCGAGAGCGGTTCGCGCTTGGCTCTGTGCGTTGATCTGCGTCATGTCAGCGAATGGGCAAAACGTCGCGCCCGCTGGGTTGGTCCCGCGCTTTGAACTTGCGCGCAGCGGGCTACAGCTTGCCCGACGAACGCGCCAAGGCGAATTCTTCGACGTGGTCGGACGGCGTTCGGCTCTGTTCGGTTACGAGAATCGAGCGGCGGAAGCATGGGTCTATCCGCTGAAAATTTTCGACGACTTCCGCCTTTCGTTTCAACTCGAAGGATACCCGCTCGAGATCAACGGTTCGGAGATCGCCAAAACCATCGTCGCGCGCCCCGAAGCGACCATCTTCACCTATTCGCACGCCGCCTTCACCGTGCGCCAGATCATCTTCGCGCCCGTCGAGGAGCCGGCCATCGTCATGTTGCTCGATGTCGACACGGTGCTGCCCATCACGATCACGGCGTCGTTTCGCCCGCGCTTGCGGTTGATGTGGCCCGCTGGTTCGATGACCGCTTATTTGAGTTGGGACGAACGCGAACGGCTCTACTACTTGACGGAGGAGACCAATTGTTTGGTCGGCATCGTCGGCGCGCCTTTTGCCGAAGACATCTCCGTGATGCCTTATCAGGAAGAACCACGCGATCTCCCCAATCGTTTTCAGTTGCGCATCATGCCGGAGCAGGCGCGCCGTTTCTTCTTCCCGGTCATCATCGTCGGCAGCACCGAAGGGCGCGAATTCGCGCGCGCCACCTACCGCCGCGTGCTCGGTTCGATCAAGGAGTTGTACGCGCGCAACGTCGAGCATTACGCTCGCCTGCAAAGCGACACGCTGGAAGTGACCACGCCGGATAGCGAGCTCAACTCGGCCTTTGCTTGGGCCAAAGTCGGCATCGACAAAGGAATCGCCGAAAGTCCGCTGCTCGGCACGGGGCTGGTCGCGGGGTTCCGCACGTCGGGTGAGAGTGAACGTCCCGGGTTCGCGTGGTATTTCGGGCGCGACGCGTTGTGGACCGCGCTGGCGATCAGCTCCTACGGCGATTTCGACGCCGTGCGCACGGCTTTGCGCTTTCTGGGAGGTTTCCAGCGTGCCGACGGCAAAATCCCGCACGAGATTTCGCAGAGCGCGACGCTCACCAAGTGGTTTACAAACTACGCTTATCCGTGGGCCAGCGCCGACGCGACGCCGCTTTACGTCATCGCGCATGCCGATTACTGGCGCGCGAGCGGCGACGCCGAGTTCATCCGCCAGCAATGGGAGTCGATCAAACGGGCCTATCTTTTCACAGCCAGCACGGACACCGACGGCAATGGTCTGGTCGAGAACACCGGCGTCGGTCATGGTTGGGTCGAGGGCGGCGCGCTCTATCCGCCGCATGAAGAGATCTACATGCAGGGTGTGTGGATCGAAGCCTCGCGCGCCATGGCGGAGCTCGCCGCGTTGATGGGCGACGACACGCTGGCCGCTGCGGCGCGGGAGAATGCCGAACGCACGCGCATCGCCACCGAAAAGACCTACTGGTTGGCCGACCGCGGCTTCTACGCTTTCGCCACCAACCGCCCGCGCAAACAGAAGCCCGAAGCGGAGCGCGGGCCGAACCGCGCGCGCCGCCAAAAGCGGATGGAAGAGCTGAGCCGCGCCACACTGGTCGACGAAGACACAGTGCTGCCAGCGGTCGCTTTGTGGTGGCGGACGCTCGACGACGAACGGGCGCAGAGCGAACTGGACCACTTGGCGAGCGGCGCGATGATGACCGATTGGGGAGCGCGCATCATCTCCGATCAGAGCGAGCTTTACGATCCGCTCTCGTATCATTACGGTTCGGTCTGGCCGTTGTTCACCGGTTGGGTTGCCATGGGCGCGTATCGTTACGGCAGGCCGCACATCGGTTATCAGGCTCTGATGGCCAACGCGGCGCTCTCGTTCACCGGCGCATTGGGGTACGTGACGGAACTGCTCTCCGGCGATTTCCACGTCGCTTTCGGACGCTCGTCCCACCATCAGGTGTGGTCCTCGGCGATGATCGTCACACCGCTCGTTCGTGGGCTGTTGGGACTCGAAGCGACGGATGGCGGGCGCGAGTGGCGCTTCATGCCGCAGCTTCCGGCTCACTGGGATCGCGTCGCCGTGCGGCGCTTCCGCGTCGGAGAGGCGAGATACGATCTGACGCTCCGGCGCACGCGCGGACGCCTGACGATCAACGTCGCTCCGAGCGAAGAGCGAAAGCGCTCTTCTGGCGACGGCGGCGCGAACCGCGATGAGGTCGCTTCGCCCGAGCGCCCGCCGGCGCGGCGCTTGCTCGTCGGACCAGCCTTCCCGCTCGACGCGCGCGTGCGCACGGCGCGAGTCGGCGGGCGGCGCGTGCCGTTCGAGATCGAACGGACAGGCGACATCCAACGAGCCATCGTCGCAGTGGAGAGTCTTCCTGCCGAGATCGTCTTCGAGTACGACGAGGGAACGGATGTCATCGTCGAGTGGCCAGCGCTCGAACCGGGCGCGCGCAGTCAGGGGTTGCGTCTCGTGCGCGCGCGCGCCGAGCAGGATGCGTTGCGCCTCGTCGCAGAAGGTTTGGGCGGTCGGACCTACGCTCTACGCATCCGTTCGGCGGCGCAAATCGCGGCGGTGGAAGGTGCGCGCCTCGCCCCAGCGGCAGGCGGATCTTCCGCCACCGAGCGCGAACTTCTCATCGAGTTCGACGGCGCGCCCGATTCCTACACGCGACGGACGGTGACGGTCAAACTCCAACAAACGGCGCGCTGACTCCGCTCTCGCCGCGCTGCGGTCGAAGGGCGCAACTCTTGCGCCGAGCGGAGGTGGTCTCGTGGCGCTTTCAGCCTTTCATTCCACTGCTCGCCAAACTTTCGATGAGATAACGTTGCAGGAAGAGGTAGGCGACGATGATCGGCAACGCGAGCAGCGTCGCGGCGGCGAGCTGCGCGCCGAGGCGCGCTTCGGCCTGACCGCCGACAGCAAAGAGCGCCACCATCTGCGGCATGGTCATCAACTCTTGATCGCGAATGACCATCAACGGCCAAAGAACGTCGTTCCACACGCCCATGAACGTCAGGATCGCTGCTGTGGCGACCACCGGTTTCGACAGCGGACCGACGATTCGCAGCAGCACGCCCCAATCGGAACAGCCATCGAGCCGCGCCGCGTCGATGAGCGACTGCGGGATCGCGAGGAAGAACTG
>CAKZOF010000783.1 GCA_937135995.1 uncultured Pyrinomonas sp. | reverse complement strand
CGCCGTCATCGGTGGTCGGCTGTCGCCGCTTCAACGTCGGGCGCCCGGAGCCTTCCTTGTCGCCGAGGTCGCCAGCGGTGGAAGCGCGCGCGTTCGAAAGCCGCAGCAATCGAGCTTTGACGCGCTGAAACTCCGAGGTATTGACGATGTACTCTTCGCGCTCAGGGAAACGCGCGACCAATTCGCGCACTTCTTGCAAGCGCTCCGCAGAGGGCGGATGGGTCGAGAACAGACGCGAGATCGTGCCCGGTTTCTTTTTGTCCTTGGCCGCCAGTTTCTCGAACATCGTCGCCAATCCGTTGGGGTCGTATCCGGCAGCCCACAGGTACTGCGCGCCCAAGCGATCGGCTTCCTCTTCAGCTCCGCGGCTGAACTTCAAGAAGCCAAGACCCAAACCGATGTTCGCCACGTCGTAGGCGATGGGCGGAATGCCGAGAAAGATGCCGGCGATCAAACCGATTTCGGCCAGTCGCGCTTTGGCCAGTTGCTCCATTGAGTGGCGCGCCGCAACGTGCGCGATCTCGTGCGCCATCACGCCAGCAAGTTCAGCTTCGTTGTCCGCAGCCAGAATCAATCCTTTGTTGACGTAGAAGAATCCGCCGGGCAGCGCAAAAGCGTTCACCTCATCCGAATCGATCACTTTGATTGTGAAAGGCACTTTGGCGTCCGAATGAAGCACGAGGTTCTGCCCGACCCGATTGACGTACTCCGTGATGACGGGATCGTCGATGAACTTCGCTTGCCGGTCGACTTCGGCGGCGAGCTGTCTGCCGAGCCGCACCTCGCTTTCAAGCGAGCCGCTCATCTTGGCGAAGATGCCGCTGTTGATCTTGCGCTTGCCGACAAGACGCGGATCCTCGTTGCTCGACAGCGGGCGCCGTCGGGCTTCGTTCTTCTGTTCGGTCGCGCTCGGTTGCGCCTTGTTCGACGGCGTTTGCGCTGCCTGCCGCGATGTCTGCTGCGCGGCAGATTGCGACGATGGCTGAGATTGCAGCCCAACCGCCGACGGAAGAGACCCCACCAAGAGAGCAGTGCTCAACCCGATGGCGAAGATCGTGCGGGAGAGATTGCGCGAAGTCATTTTTCGTCTCCGAAATCTCAGGAAAGAAACGCCCACCGGATGCGCTCGAGGCGCATCGTCTGCTCCGACGCCCAACGGCGAAACCTTTCACTTGAAAGGATTTCAGCGCGTTGTTTTGGATGCCCGGACGTGCCCGTTGGTTGCTGCTAACGACCAGCCCCCTGAACCTCCCCACGGCTAAAGCCGGGGGGTTCTAAGGGGAACCACCGCCGCCTCTTCCCGGCTCTCGCCAGCGGCT
>CAKZOF010000782.1 GCA_937135995.1 uncultured Pyrinomonas sp. | reverse complement strand
ACACTCATTTTGATGTCCCTTATTATTCGTTGCTATGTCAAGAGTTTTTGTTTGGGTATTGACAACCCCGACACACTCATTTTGATGTCCCTTATTATTCGTTCGATCTCGTCGTCCGATTTGGACGGGGCCGGAGGTCTTTTCCAGTTTGCGACTATGTCGGCGAGCTTCTCAGCCTGTTGCGCGGTCTCCATCTCGACGGTAGTGACAATCTCCATCCCACCGGACGATGGAGCGACAGCAAGGGTAAACATACGTATCGAAGAGAGAATGGCTAACCAATCGGGAACATCATCGTTGATGCCCGTCTCCTGCGGACGGCTCAAAAGATTGAGCGCGCTCGATTCCGAGGCAGATTTCGGCGTCGCCGCCACAGCGAATGAAAGCAGCGCCGAGGGGTGTCGCTGGACCGCTTCGATCAGCTTCCGATCGAGGCGCGGCTTCGTTCCCGACAAGGCTTCGATGCTGGCGCGCACTTCGTCGGGCGCGCCAAGGACCAAGGCATCCGAAGAGAGTTCGGCGATAGCAAAAGAAGAGTCGAACATCGAGCTTGGCGTCGAGTTACCCTGGCGAGCTTTCAGCGGCGTTTTCTCGACGTAGATCTTTCTCCCTTGAAAACTTTCGACCGAGTACTGCTTGCCATGTTTTCGGTCGAGGTCGGCAATTATTTTAGCAGCGTCCACGCCGACGAACACGCAGACCAGCCCTGGCCCGGAAGCCTTTGCGAATCGTAACGCAGTGACGACGCTCCGTGCCGCGCGAGGATCAAACCCATCTTCATCCCTTATGCGATCCAACTCAGCGTTGACTTTGGCTAAGGCGGCAGGAGAAGCGGAGAAAAGTCGCGGCACCCCTTCGTTGATAAGACGCGAAACGTCGATGACGGCAACTGCATCGGCCTCGGGCAGTGCGTCCCACGGAAGAGCATCTTGCGCCGACGCGCGCGCAACGCACGCCAAGAAGACCGACGCCAAAATCATCGCTTTCAGTTTCACCTTTCACCTCCATGTGGCAAGTGATCAGCCCGAAGCTGAAATCGATCGGCGACCGGCTTGGCCACTCGATTCGTGGTGAACATGTTACCTCGTCTGCGACCAGATTTCCACGCTTTTTGCCGAGCGCGCTTCCGGCCCATTTCTCGCGACTGAACTAAAGCAGCAGACTCCCTGCGCGCCTTCAGCGCACGTGGCGCGAAAGCACGAGTTCAATTCGGATGCTAGCGGCGCATTGGACGAACGGCACCTCGGTTCTTCGCCCGATGTCGCCAAGCGCTCGTGTGGTCGAACCGCTAGGCATGGGCTGACACCGGACCACACGCCAAGCGCTTGTGTGGTCGATCAAGTCATCTCGCACCAGTCGGTGCGCCGCTCGGAACCGCGAGGCGCGCTCCTTGTTTTGCGGCGTTCGCCGAACTGCTCGCACCTTGGTCGAACTCGGGAGCGAGGATGACGACATCGGCGCGCGCTCGCGCTTGATCCAAAAACTCGTTCATCTGCGCCGCCACCTTGTCTTCCATCAACCCTCGCTCGATTTCGTTGCGAACCTCTTCCAGCGTCGGGACGACGAGCCCGGGCCGAAGGCGACGGAAACGCGGCACGTAAACGTCGCGGTAGTAGCTCGCCACCTCTTCGGGCGTGACGACGATGAACGAACGGAAGCGAAAGTCCAGATACTTTTCGATCTCCAAACGCTGGCGCACGATCTGTCGCAATCTATCAGCCGTTAGCCCAACCAGTTCGAGTCGCCGGCGAAACTCCGCTTCCGACGGAAATCGTCGGATCAGTTCCGCCACGGCCTCGTTGATCTCTTCGTCCGATGGCGAGATCGTCGGCAGCCGTTCGGCCTCTTGCGCGATCAAGCGTTGATCGATGACGAGTTGCAACGCGCTCTGCAAAGCTTCCGGGCGCAAGCCTTCGATCGGCGCGTTCGGTTGCAAGGCGAGTTGCCAGACGAGATCGGAGTAGGTGATGAGTTCGCGTCCGTTGATGCTCGCGACCATCTTGTCCGCGATGACCTGCGCGCAGAGCGACGCGGCGAAGAGCACGCCGAGCACAAGCGACGCGACCCGCGTTCGCCACCCGATCGCAAGCACAGGCGCTGCTTTGGACCGAAACCTTTCGCTGCCAATCATTGTCGAGACGCGCGCAATGGCGGACGAGATCGCAGCGCACCCCGGCGCGCGCACCGTTTTTTCCTCTCTAGCCGGACCTTTTTCAACTTTCTCGTTCATCATCGAATCGCGCCCTCTGCTAGAACGATCTTCCGAAACGGATGTGAAAACGCGCCCGCGGCGGGCTGATGATCGCCTCCGGAGCGCCGATCTGCGGAACGTTGAAGCGCGGCGGATTGAGCAGGTAACCGAAATCGACGCCCAACGGCCCGAAAGGCGTGCCGATGCCGAATCCGAAGCCGACCGTGTGCGTCCAATCAGCTTGGGCGTTGCGGTCGAGACCCGCAATGTTGCCGAAGATGTCGCGCGTGCGTGCAAAGACGTTGCCGCCATCATAGAAGGGGATGACCTGCAGATTGCGCGTCAACGGGATGCGCGCTTCCAGATTCATGATCGCCAGCGCATTGCCGCCGATCGGCACGGTGAACGGGTTGACCAGCACGGGCTTGCCTTGGCGGTC